>NZ_JBNBPO030000002.1:0-225841 GCF_051280635.3 Nocardioides proteolyticus
TGCGCCTGAACGCGGCGTGGGACGTGGAGACCACCACGACCGTCGTCGCCCTGCGGTCCCTGGCGCGCCGTGCCCGCACGCTCGCTGACGAAGCAGCCGATCACGAGAAGGCCATCCTGGCCATCGTGCGCTCCTGGCGCCCCGACCTCCTCGCCCAATCCGGCGTCGGACCGATCGTGGCCGCGACCGTGCTGTGCGCCTGGTCCCACCCCGGCCGGATCCACTCCGAGGCCGCCTTCGCCATGCTCGCCGGCGTTGCGCCGATCCCGGCCAACAGCGGTCAGGTCACCACACGTCACCGGCTCAACCGCTACGGCGACAGGCAACTCAACCGAGCGCTGCACACGATCGTGCTCTCACGTATCCGCTACGACGACGCCACTCGCCGCTACATGGCGCGCCGCACCAGCGAGGGCAAGACCAGCCGCGAGATCAAACGCTGCCTCAAGCGTTACATCGCCCGCGACCTCTACCGCCTACTCGAATCAGGACCAATCAGGGATTGACGATCCATAGGAGCGTCCGCTCCGGCAGGTCTGGCCCGGCCGGCGCCGCTGTGCCAGGGTGACTGCCATGTCGGACGCCACTGACGTAGACGTCGTCGTGATCGGCCTCGGTCCCGGCGGGGAGCACCTCGCCGCATCGCTGGCCCGGGCCGGGCTCGACGTGGTGGGCGTCGACCGGCGCCTGGTCGGCGGCGAATGCCCCTACTACGGCTGCGTGCCGACCAAGATGATGATCCGCGCCGCCGGCGCGCTGGCCGAGGCGCGGCGGGTCGGCGAGCTCGGTGGCACCGCCGACGTCCGGCCGGACTGGGCGCCGGTCGCCGACCGGATCCGCGACGAGGCCACCGACGACTGGGACGACCGGGTCGCGGTCGAGCGGCTCGAGCGGGCCGGTGCGCGGTTCGTCCGCGGCCACGGGCGGCTGCTCGGTGCGGGCCGGGTCCTGGTCGACACCGACGACGGACCCGTCGACCTCGCTGCCCGGCGAGGCGTGGTGATCAACACGGGCACCGACCCGGCGGTCCCGCCGATCGAGGGGCTCCACGGCACGCCGTTCTGGACCAACCGCGACGCGGTGCGCGTGCGCGAGCTGCCGCGGCGGCTCGTCGTGCTGGGTGGTGGCGCGATCGGCTGCGAGATGGCGCAGGCGTTCGCCCGGTTCGGGGTGGCGGTCACCGTGGTCGAGGCAGGGGAGCGGATCCTCGGCCCCGAGGAGCCGGAGGCGAGCGACGTCGTCCGGGCCGCACTCGAGGCCGACGGGATCGAGGTGCGGGCGGGGGTCGCCGCCGAGAAGGTCGCTCACGACGGTGGCTTCCGGGTCGGTCTCGCCGACGGCGAGACGCTGGAGGCCGAGTCGCTGCTGGTCGCGACCGGGCGCCGCAGCAAGATCGACGAGCTCGGGCTCGAGACCGTGGGACTGGATCCGGACGGCCGGTTCGTGGACGTCGACGAGCGGATGCGTGCCGCTGAGGGCCTGTGGGCCGTCGGTGACATCACCGGGAAGGGCGCGTTCACCCACATGTCGATGTACCAGGCCGAGGTCGCGCTCCGCGACATCACCGGCCAGGACGGTCCCTGGGCCGACTACCGCGCGGTCTCGCGGGTCACCTTCACCGACCCGGAGGTCGGCGTCGTCGGCATGACCGAGCAGCAGGCGCGGGACGCCGGCCTCTCCGTCGGCACCGGAGTGGCCAGCGTGCCCGAGTCCAGCCGCGGCTGGATCCACAAGGCCGGCAACGAGGGACTGGTCAAGGTGGTCGCCGACCTCGAGCGCGGCGTACTGGTCGGGGCGACCACGGTCGGCCCCGCAGGCGGCGAGATGATCGGCATGCTCGTCACGGCCGTGCACGCCGAGGTGCCGCTGCCGACGCTCCGAGGGATGCACTTCGCCTATCCCACCTTCCACCGCGCGGTGGAGAGCGCTCTGCACGACCTGCCCTGACAGCGGCGGCGGTCCGGCTCCAGAGCGGTTCAGTCCGGCGGCGCCGACGGGTAGGTTGACTGCCAGCTTGCTGGATGCCTATCTCGGAGGTTCACGTGAGTCACCCCCCTGCCGACCCCTCCGGACCGCCGGACCGCCGCTACACGCCCGAGGAGCTCGAGGAGTTCGCGCGCCGGCAGCTCCACGCCGCTCGCAGCGGCGCACCGGTCGACCCGCTGAGCGACCCGATCCCCGCCGGCGGCCAGCACGCGGCCCCGGCCGGCCCGGTGGCGGAGCACACGGTCGTCCGCCGCCCGGCCCACCTCCCGCCGCCACCCGCGGCGCCGCCGACCGTGCCGCTGCCGGTGGGCCCGCCGCCGCCCGCGCCGCCCGCGCCGCCATCCCCACCGGCCGAGCCGCGCCGGTTCATGACCGCCACCGACTTCCTCGACCGCCGGGACGGCGAGCAGCAGCCCGGTCCGGCGACCTGGGGCTGGCGCGGGCGGGTGCGCCGATGGACGGGCGGCGTGGTCAAGCCGCGGATGGGTGCGAAGGAGCAGGCCTACGAGGCCGACCGCCGCCAGATCCAGAAGGACTTCGACGGTCCCCGCACGATCGCGTTCGTGAACCCGAAGGGCGGCGCCGCGAAGACGACCGGGGTGCTCGCCGCAGGCTTCACCTTCGGCACCGTCCGCGGCGGCGGGGTGGTGGCCTGGGACAACAACGAGACCCGCGGCACGCTCGGCATCCGCGGCGCCCGGAGCAGCCACCGCAACACCACGCGCGAGCTGCTCGAGGACCTCGGCCGGTTCAAGGACGTCTACCACTCGCGGATCGGCGACCTCGGCGCCTTCGTGCGCTCCCAGGGCGATGCGCACTTCGACGTGCTCGCCTCCGACGAGCGGCCGGACGTCACGGGCATGATCCACGCCGACGACTTCCAGGAGGTGCACGCGCTGCTGGAGCGGTTCTACCGGATCATCCTGGTCGACACCGGCAACAACATGCGTGCGGAGAACTGGCTGGCCGCCGCGGAGGCCGCCGACCTGCTCGTGGTGACCAGCACCGTGCGGGAGGACACCGGCTACAGCGGGCTGTGGATGCTCGACGCGCTGCAGGACGCCGGCTACGCCAACCTCAAGTACAAGACGATCACCGTCCTCTCCGATCCCAGCCCCAAGGTCGACGAGCGGCTCGCGGCCGACCTCGTCTCCGTCTACGAGCAGCGCACCCGCGGCGTCCACCGCGTGCCGTACGACGCCGCGCTGGTCTCCGGGTCGGTGGTGCCCTACGCCGAGCTCTCCGAGGCGACGCAGCGCTCCTGGCTGCGGGCCTGCGCCGGCATGGCCTCGGCCCTCTGACGGCCGTCACGACCCGGTTTGCCGCGCTGACGGCGGGTACCGCCTGGGCACACCGAGAGAAGGAGTGATCCCTCCATGGGTACTGACGACAAGATGAAGAACACCGCTCAGGAGAAGCTGGGCGAGGCCAAGGAGGCCTTCGGCAAGGCCAGCGACGACAAGGACCTCGAGGCCGAGGGCAAGAGCGACCAGACCAAGGGCGGGCTCAAGCAGGCCGGCGAGAAGGTGAAGGACGCCTTCAAGTGAGCCGCTCGGCCCGCTGAGGCCGACGCCGGCGAACGCCGGTCGCACCACCCGAAGGGGCCCGCTCGCGGGCCCCTTCGCCATCGGCCCGTAGGGGACCGGCCGGTCGGGGTACCGCAGCGGGCATGACCTCCTTCGGCTACACCCTGATGACGGAGCAGAGCGGTCCCCGCGAGCTGGTCGGCTACGCCGTCGACGCAGAGCGTGCGGGGTTCGACTTCGCCGTGTCCAGCGACCACTACTCACCGTGGCTCACCAGCCAGGGGCACGCGCCGTACGCGTGGACCGTGCTCGGTGCGGTCGCCCAGGCCACGAGCCGGCTGGGCCTGATGACCTACGTCACCTGCCCGACGATGCGCTACCACCCCGCAGTCGTCGCCCAGAAGGCCGCGACGCTGGCAGTGCTGTCCGAGGACCGGTTCGCCCTCGGGGTCGGCTCCGGGGAGAGCCTCAACGAGCACGTCGTCGGAGAGGGCTGGCCAGGGGTGGAGACCAGGCACGCGATGCTCGCGGAGGCGATCGAGGTCATCCGCCGGCTGCACACCGGCGAGCTCGTCGACCACGCGGGCGAGTTCTTCCAGGTCGACTCCGCCCGGATCTGGGACCTGCCGGACCGGCCCGTCGAGATCGGCGTCGCGGTGGCCGGGGGCCGGGCGACGGCCGCGCTCGCCCCGCTCGCCGACCACCTGATCGCCGTCGAGCCGAAGGCTGAGCTCGTCGAGGAGTGGAACGGCACGGAGGGGGCGCCCAAGGTCGGCACCGAGGCCCGTGCGGTCGGCCAGATCCCGATCTGCTGGGCGCCCTCCGCCGAGGAGGCGACCGAGCTGGCGCACGAGCAGTTCCGGTGGTTCGCCGGCGGGTGGTCGGTCAACGCCGACCTGCCGACGCCGGCCGGGTTCGCCGCGGCGACGCAGTTCGTCCGGCCCGACGACGTGGCCGGCTCCATCCCCTGCGGGCCCGACCTGGACCGGATCGTGGAGGCGGTGTCGGCCTACTGGAAGGCCGGCTTCACCGACATCGCGCTGGTGCAGGTGGGTGACCGGTTCCAGCAGCAGTTCCTCGACGAGGTCGCCGAGCCGCTGCTCGACCGGCTCCGGGCCGCGTCGGCCTGAGCCGGATCGTTCGGAGATATCCGTCTCGCGCCGCCGCGCCGGTTGGTCCACGCCGCCTGCGGACCGGTAGGGTCGTCGCGAGACATCCTTTAACGAGCCGTCCCGTGAGGCGGAGAAGGAGGGTCAGCAGCCTTGCCTGCCCAGCACGCCCCTGACGGCCGCGTCGTTCTCGACGCCGGCGACATCAACCGGGCCGTCACCCGCATCTCGCACGAGATCCTCGAGCGCAACAAGGGCGCCGAGGATCTTCTGCTGCTCGGCCTCCAGACGCGGGGCGTTCCCCTCGCCGAGCGGATCGCCGCCCACATCGCCAAGGTCGAGGGCACCACGGTCGAGACCGGGTCCCTCGACGTGACGATGTATCGCGACGACCTCCGGTCGCACCCAACCCGGAGCCCGCACCGGACGTCGGTGCCGGCGGGCGGGGTGGACGGCAAGACCGTGGTGCTCGTCGACGACGTGCTCTACTCCGGCCGGACGGTCCGCGCGGCCCTCGACGCACTCTCCGACCTCGGCCGGCCCGCCGCGGTGCGGCTCGCGGTGCTGGTCGACCGCGGCCACCGGGAGCTCCCGATCCGTGCCGACCACGTCGGCAAGAACCTGCCGACGGCGCGCAGCGAGCGGGTCAGTCTCCACCTGGTCGAGACCGACGGCGAGGACGAGGTCCGCATCGTCGCCGCTGGGGACGCCGCATGAGCCGCCACCTGCTGAGCATCGACGACCTCGACGTCGCCCGGATCGAGCAGATCTTCACGACCGCGGCGGAGATGCACGACGTGCAGCGGCGCGAGGTCAAGAAGCTCCCCGCCCTGCGCGGCCGCACCGTGATCAACCTCTTCTTCGAGGACTCCACCCGCACCCGCTCCAGCTTCGAGATCGCCGGCAAGTGGCTCTCGGCCGACGTGATCAACCTGTCCGCCAAGGGCAGCAGCGCCAGCAAGGGCGAGTCGCTGCGCGACACGGTGCTGACCGTGACCGCGATGGGCGTCGACGGCCTGGTCGTCCGGCACTCGGCGAGCGGTGCGGCCGAGCAGATCAGCCGCTGGGTCGACGTCCCGGTGATCAACGCCGGCGACGGGACCCACGAGCACCCCACCCAGGCGCTGCTCGACGCCTACACCCTCACCCGGCGGCTCGGCTCGCTCGACGGCCGCCACGTCGTCCTGGTGGGCGACCTCACCCACAGCCGGGTGTTCCGCAGCAACGTCAAGAGCCTGGTGAAGCTCGGTGCCGCGGTGACCGTGGTCGCGCCGCCGACCCTGATGCCGGCCGGCGTGGGGGAGTGGTCCAAGCAGGACGGCTTCGCGACGTCGTACGACCTCGACGAGGTGCTGCCCGACGCCGACGCGGTGATGATGCTGCGCGTCCAGCGCGAGCGGATGAGCGGCGGCTTCTTCCCCACCGCCCGCGAGTACACCGTCGGCTACGGGCTGACCCGTGACCGGCTGCGGCTGCTCGCGCCCGGCACGCCGATCCTCCACCCCGGACCGATGAACCGCGGCCTGGAGATCTCCGCCGACGCCGCCGACGCCATCGACTCGGTCGTGCTCGACCAGGTCTCCGCCGGCGTCGCCGTGCGGATGTCCGTGCTCTACCACCTGCTCGCCGGAGAGCAGGAGCAGGCCGAAGGAGGCCCCGCATGAGTGTCCTGATCAAGGGCGCCTCGCTGCTCGGCGAGCAGACCGCCGACGTGTACGTCGCCGACGGGGTGGTGCGCGAGATCGGCTCGGTCACCACCGCGGCGGACCGGGTCGTCGACGCCGACGGGCTGGTGCTGCTGCCCGGCCTGGTCGACCTGCACACCCACCTCCGCGAGCCCGGGCGGGAGGACGCCGAGACGGTGCTGACCGGCTCGCGCGCCGCAGCCGTCGGCGGCTTCACCGCCGTCCTCGCGATGGCCAACACCAACCCGGTCACCGACACCGCCGAGGCCGCGGAGCGGGTGCTCGACCTGGGCCGCCAGGCGGCACTGGTCGACGTGCAGCCGGTGGGTGCGGTGACCAAGGGCCTCGCGGGCGAGGAGCTGGCCGAGCTCGGCCTGATGGCTCGGAGCCGGGCGAAGGTGCGGGTCTTCTCCGACGACGGCCGCTGCGTCGCCGACGCCCGCGTGATGCGGCGCGCCCTGGAGTACGTCAAGGCGTTCGGCGGCGTCGTCAGCCAGCACAGCCAGGATCCCGCGCTCGCAGGTCCCACCGCGTGCTGCCACGAGGGCGAGCTCTCCGGACGGCTCGGGCTGCCCGGCTGGCCCGGTGTCGCCGAGGAGGTCGTCGTCGCCCGCGACGTGATGCTGGCCCGCCACACCGGCAGCCGGGTCCACGTCGCCCACGTCTCGACCGCGGGCTCGGTGGAGGTGATCCGCTGGGCGAAGGCGCAGGGGATCGACGTCACCGCCGAGGTCACGCCGCACCACCTGCTGCTGACCACCGACCTGCTGGCCGGCTACGACCCGACCTACAAGGTGAACCCGCCGCTGCGGCCGGCCGAGGACGTCGACGCGCTGCGCACGGCGCTCGCTGACGGGACCATCGACGCCGTCGCGACCGACCACGCGCCGCACGCCCGTCACGACAAGGAGCACGCGTTCGTCGACGCCGCCTTCGGCATGCTCGGGCTCGAGACCGCGCTCCCGGTGGTGTCCACCGTGCTGGTGCAGAGCGGCCAGCTGGACTGGGCCGACGTGGCCCGGGTGATGAGCGAGCAGCCCGCCCGGATCGCCGGCCTGGCCTCGGCGCACGGCCGCCCGATCGCGGTCGGCGAGCCGGCCAACCTCACTCTCGTCGACCCGGAGGCGACCGTGGTCGTCGACCGCGCGGCCAGCGTCTCGCTGAGCCGCAACAACCCCTGGCACGACCGCAAGCTGACCGGACTCGTCGTCGCCACGCTGCTGCGCGGCACTCTCACGTTCCACGACGGGACCGTGCTGGAAGGAGACCGCGCATGACCACACCCGCACTGCTCGTCCTCGAGGACGGCCGGACCTTCCGCGGGGAGGCGTTCGGGGCCGAGGGCGAGACCTTCGGCGAGGCGGTCTTCAACACCGGGATGACCGGCTACCAGGAGACGCTGACCGACCCGTCGTACCACCGCCAGGTCGTGGTGATGACCGCGCCGCACGTCGGCAACACCGGTGTCAACGACGAGGACCCGGAGTCCCGGAGGATCTGGGTCGCCGGGTACGTCGTGCGCGACCCGGCCCGGGTGCCGAGCAACTGGCGCTCCGCGCGCAGCCTCGACGACGAGCTCCGTGAGCAGGGCGTGGTCGGCATCAGCGGCATCGACACCCGCGCGCTGACCCGCCACCTGCGGGAGCGGGGCGCGATGCGGGTCGGCATCTCGACGACCGAGACCGACCCGGACGCGCTCCTGGAGCGGGTCCGTGCGTCGGGGGAGATGGCGGGATCCGAGCTCGCCAGCGAGGTGTCCACCGACGAGCGCTACGTCGTGCCCGCCCAGGGCGAGCGGCGGTTCACCGTGGCCGCGCTCGACCTCGGCATCAAGACGATGACGCCGCAGCGGATGGCCGAGCGAGGCATCGAGGTGCACGTGCTGCCGGCGACGGCCACCCTCGACGACGTCCTCGCCGTCGAGCCGGACGGGCTGTTCTACTCCAACGGGCCCGGCGACCCGGCCGCCACCAAGGAGCAGATCGGGCTCCTCCAGGGAGCGCTGGAGCAGGGCGTGCCCTACTTCGGGATCTGCTTCGGCAACCAGCTGTTCGGCCGGGCGCTCGGGTTCGACACCTACAAGCTGAAGTACGGCCACCGGGGCATCAACCAGCCGGTGATGGACCGCACGACCGGCAAGGTCGAGGTCACCGCCCACAACCACGGCTTCGCGGTGGACGCGCCCCTGGACCGGCCCACCGAGACGCCCTACGGAGTGGCGAGCGTCAGCCACGTCTGCCTCAACGACGACGTCGTGGAGGGCCTGGAGCTGCGCTCGCCCGAGGGTGACCTCCTCAGCTTCTCCGTCCAGTACCACCCGGAGGCCGCCGCGGGCCCGCACGACGCGGCGTACCTCTTCGACCGCTTCTGCGAGCTGATGAGGTCCCGCGACGGTCGCCGCACGAACCCGACCACCTCGGCGGAGGAGAACTGATGCCCAAGCGCGAAGACATCGAGTCGGTCCTGGTGATCGGCTCCGGGCCGATCATCATCGGGCAGGCCGCCGAGTTCGACTACTCCGGCACCCAAGCCTGCCGCGTGCTCAAGGAGGAGGGGCTGCGGGTCATCCTGGTCAACTCCAACCCGGCCACGATCATGACCGACCCCGAGTTCGCCGACGCGACCTACGTCGAGCCGATCACGCCGGAGTACGTCGAGAAGGTGATCGCCAAGGAGCGGCCGGACGCGCTGCTGGCGACCCTCGGCGGCCAGACCGCGCTGAACACGGCGATCTCCCTGCACGAGAACGGCGTCCTGGAGAAGTACGACGTCGAGATCATCGGCGCCAGCATCGACGCGATCCACCGCGGTGAGAACCGCGAGATGTTCAACGCGATCGTCGAGAAGGTCGGGGGAGAGGTCTCCCGCAGCGTCATCTGCCACTCCATGGACGACTGCTTCGGCGCCGTGGAGCAGCTCGGCTACCCGATCGTGGTGCGGCCCTCGTTCACCATGGGCGGCACCGGCTCGGGCATCGCCTACGACGAGGACGACCTGCGCCGCATCGCCGGCGCCGGCCTCGCCGCCAGCCCCACCACCGAGGTGCTCCTCGAGGAGTCGATCCTCGGCTGGAAGGAGTACGAGCTGGAGGTGATGCGCGACAAGGCGGACAACGTCGTCATCGTCTGCTCGATCGAGAACTTCGACCCGATGGGCGTCCACACCGGCGACTCCATCACCGTGGCGCCCGCGATGACGCTGACCGACCGGGAGTACCAGCGGCTCCGCGACCTGGCGATCGGCATCATCCGGGAGGTCGGCGTCGACACCGGCGGCTGCAACATCCAGTACGCCGTCAACCCCGCCGACGGTCGGGTGATCGTGATCGAGATGAACCCGCGGGTGTCGCGGTCCTCGGCGCTGGCCTCGAAGGCCACCGGCTTCCCGATCGCGAAGATCGCGGCGAAGGTCGCCATCGGCTACACGCTCGACGAGATCCCCAACGACATCACCGAGGAGACCCCGGCGAGCTTCGAGCCGACCCTCGACTACGTCGTGGTGAAGGTGCCGCGGTTCGCGTTCGAGAAGTTCCCGACCGCCGACCCGCTGCTCACCACGCACATGAAGTCCGTCGGCGAGGCGATGGCGATCGGCCGCAACTTCACCGAGGCGCTGCAGAAGGCGATGCGCTCGCAGGAGTCGAAGGCGGCGCCCTTCACCTGGGCCGGTGAGCCCGGCGCGCTCGACGACCTGCTCGAGGCGTCCCGCACGCCGCACGACGGCCGCCTCCAGAAGGTGGTGCAGGCGATCCGCGCCGGCGCCACGCAGGAGCAGGTCCACGAGGCGACCAGCATCGATCCCTGGTTCGTCGACCAGCTCTTCCTCCTCGACGAGGTGGCCCAGAAGCTCGGGGCCGCGGAGGCGCTCGACGAGACGGCGCTGCGGCTGGCCAAGCGCCACGGGTTCTCCGACGCCCAGATCGCCGGGATCCGCGGCATCACCGAGGCCGAGGTCCGCAGCATCCGCCACGTGCTGGGCGTGCGACCGGTCTACAAGACCGTCGACACCTGCGCGGCGGAGTTCGCCGCGCGGACGCCGTACCACTACTCCTCCTACGAGGAGGAGACCGAGGTGCAGCCGCGCGCCGAGGGCAAGAAGGCGGTGATCATCCTCGGCTCGGGTCCCAACCGGATCGGGCAGGGCATCGAGTTCGACTACTCGTGCGTGCACGCGTCGCTGGCCCTGAGCGAGGCCGGCTACGAGACGGTCATGGTCAACTGCAACCCGGAGACCGTCTCCACCGACTACGACACCTCCGACCGGCTCTACTTCGAGCCGCTGACCCTCGAGGACGTGCTCGAGGTGTACGCCGCCGAGGTGGCCGCCGGCCCGGTCGCCGGCGTGATCTGCCAGCTGGGCGGGCAGACGCCGCTGGGACTGGCCCAGGGCCTCGAGGACGCCGGCGTGCCGATCGTCGGCACCAGCCCGGCGGCCATCGACCTGGCCGAGGAGCGTGGCGCCTTCGGCCGCGTGCTCGGTGAGGCCGGCCTGACGGCGCCGAAGCACGGCACGGCCGTCTCCTACGACGAGGCGCTTGCGATCGCCCACGAGATCGGCTACCCGGTGCTGGTGCGGCCGTCCTACGTGCTCGGCGGGCGCGGCATGCAGATCGTCTACAGCGACGAGTCGCTGCGCGGCTACATCGAGGCCGCCACCGAGATCAGCCCGGACCGCCCGGTGCTGGTCGACCGGTTCATCGACGACGCGGTCGAGATCGACGTCGACGCCCTGTACGACGGCGAGGAGCTCTTCCTCGGCGGCGTCATGGAGCACATCGAGGAGGCCGGCATCCACTCCGGCGACTCGTCCTGCGCGCTGCCGCCGATCACCCTCGGCGCCTCCGAGATCACCCGGATCCGGGAGGCGACCGAGGCGATCGCCCGTGGCGTCGGCGTGCGCGGCCTGATCAACATCCAGTTCGCGCTCGGCTCCGACGTGCTCTACGTGCTCGAGGCCAACCCGCGCGCCAGCCGCACCGCGCCCTTCGTCTCCAAGGCCACCGGCACCCCGCTGGCGAAGGCGGCGGCCCGGATCATGCTCGGGGAGTCGGTCGCGGACCTCCGCGCCGCCGGCCTGCTGCCGGCCGAGGGGGACGGCGGCACGCTGCCGGCCGACGCCCCGATCGCGGTCAAGGAGGCGGTGCTGCCGTTCAACCGGTTCCGCACCAGGGATGGACAGTTCGTCGACACCGTCCTCGGGCCCGAGATGAAGTCGACCGGCGAGGTGATGGGATTCGACGCCCACTTCGGCACCGCCTTCGCCAAGTCGCAGGCCGCCGCCTACGGGCCGCTGCCGACGTCGGGCAAGGTCTTCATCTCGATCGCCAATCGCGACAAGCGCACGATGGTCTTCCCGGCGCGGGTGCTGGTCGACTACGGCTTCGAGATCCTGGCGACCCAGGGCACCGCCGAGGTGCTGCGGCGCAACGGCATCGAGGCCACGGTGGTGCGCAAGCACTTCGAGGGCCCCGGGCCCCACGGTGAGAAGACGACCGTGCAGATGATCCTGGACGGCGAGATCGACCTGATCGTCAACACCCCCCACGGCGCCACCGGCGGCGGTGACTCCCGGGTCGACGGCTACGAGATCCGCTCCGCGGCGGTGCTCACCGGCACGCCCTGCATCACCACCGTGCAAGGGCTCGCCGCCGCGGTGCAGGGCATCGCGGCGCAGCGGGCGGGCGAGATCGGCGTGCGGTCGCTGCAGGAGTGGGCGGCCAGGTGAGGGGACCCCGCGTCTACGACCGGGTCTTCGACCACGTCCTGACCCGGGTGGACCCCGAGCGCGCCCATCACCTGACCTACGACGGGCTGCGGGTCGCGGGCGGGCTGCTCGGACGGACGCCCATCCCCGGACCGCCCGTCCGGGCGATGGGGCTGACCTTCCCCAACCGCCTGGGGCTCGCCGCCGGGTTCGACAAGACCGCCCACGTCTTCGACCGGATGGGCGCCTTCGGGTTCGGGCACGTCGAGATCGGCACGGTGACCGCCCGCGCGCAGCCGGGCAATCCGCGGCCCCGGCTGTTCCGGCTCCCCGCCGACCGGGCGATCGTGAACCGGATGGGGTTCAACAACGACGGCGCCGCGGCGGTGGCCGAGCGGCTCCGCCGGCGCCGGTCACGGGGAGGTGCGGAGCGCTCGGCCGGCGCGGTGGTGCTCGGCGTCAACATCGGCAAGTCGAAGGTGGTGCCCGACGACGACCAGCGCGCGGTGCAGGCGGACTACGAGACGTCCACCCGCCTGCTCGCCCCGCATGCCGACTACCTCGTCGTCAACGTGAGCTCCCCGAACACGCCGGGCCTGCGCAACCTCCAGGCGGTCGAGAAGCTGGCGCCCCTCCTGCGCCACGTACGTCGCGCCGCCGACGTCGCCACCGACCGAGCCGGCCGGGACCCGGTGCCGCTGCTGGTCAAGATCGCTCCCGACCTCTCCGACGACGACGTGCTGGCCGTCGCCGACATGGCGCTCGACCTGGGCCTGGCGGGGATTCTCGCGACCAACACGACGATCGGCCGCGAGGGGCTCCGTACCCCCGACGCCGAGGTCGCCGCGGTCGGCGCGGGCGGGCTGTCGGGTGCCCCGCTGCGCGAGCGGGCCGTCGAGGTCGTCGGCCTGCTCCGCAGCCGGGTCGGCGACCGGCTCACGCTGATCGGTGTCGGCGGGATCAGCACTCCTGAGGACGCCCGCGCGCGGATCGCGGCGGGCGCCGACCTCGTCCAGGCCTACACCGGTCTGGTGTACGGCGGCCCGCTGTGGCCGCGCCGCATCGTGAAGGGAATGGCGCCATGACCGAGCGGTCCTTCGGCTCCCGGTTCTGCGCGGCGGTCGCCGAGCGCGGCCAGCTCTGTGTCGGCATCGACCCGCACGCCGCGCTCCTCCGCGACTGGGGGTACGACGACGACGTGGCGGGCCTGGAGCGGTTCGCCCTCGGCGCGGTGGAGGCCGTGGCGCCGTACTGCAGCGTGGTGAAGCCGCAGTCGGCCTTCTACGAGCGGTTCGGCAGCCGCGGCGTCGCCGTGCTGGAGCGGGTGATCGACGAGTCCCGGGCCGCCGGCGCCCTGGTGCTGCTCGACGTGAAGCGGGGCGACATCGGCTCCACGTCGCAGGCCTACGCCGAGGCATACCTGGACCCGTCGTCACCGCTCGCGGCGGACGCCATCACCGTCAGCCCCTACCTGGGCTTCGGCTCGCTGCTGCCGTTCGTGGACGTGGCGCGGCGCCACCACGCCGGGCTCTTCGTGCTGGCCGCGACCTCGAACAAGGAGGGGCCGGAGGTGCAGGAGGCGGTGACCGGCGCCGACTTCGGTGGCCGGACCGTCGCCGCCGCGATGCTCGACCACCTCCGCGAGCTCAACGCCGGAGCCACGCCCCTGGGGTCGTTCGGGCCCGTCGTCGGGGCGACCATCGACGGCAGCGGTCTCGACCTCGAGCTCAACGGTCCGATCCTCGCGCCCGGCTACGGCGAGCAGGGCGGCACGACCGGCGACCTGCTCCGCATCTTCGGCACCAGCGCCCGCCACGTCCTGGCGAGCTCGTCGCGCGGGGTGCTACGGCTGGGCCCGGACCCGTCCGCGATGCGCGACTCCGTGCGCCGTGCCAACGACGAGCTCCGCGAGGCGCTGGGGTGAGCCGCCGGTGGCCCGAGCGGAGGACGCTCGTGGCGGCACTGCTCGTCGCCGTGCTGGTGGGCGCCGCGGTGGTGCTCCTGCTGCCGAGCGACGACGAGTCCGCACTGCCCGACTCCGACGTCCAGGTGGCGGAGGGCTTCGAGGACTACTGCGCCGAGGTGGTCGACCGCCGCGACGAGATCGGCGAGGCGGTCGCCGCGGGCCCCACGACGGGGCTGATCCGCGCGCTGCCCAGCTTCCGGGCGCTCGCGGAGAAGGCACCCGACGACATCCGCGACGAGTGGGCGGTCGTGATCTCCCGCGTCGAGGAGCTGGCCGAGGCGTTCGAGAAGGCCGGTGCCGACCCCGCGACGTACGACCGGGAGGACCCGCCCGACGACGTGTCGCCGGAGGACCGGCAGGCGATCGAGGCGGCCGCGGTCCGGCTCGGTTCCCGAGAGACCAGCGAGGCCCTGGCCGGTGTCGACCAGCAGGCCCGCGACGTCTGCAAGACGCCACTCTCGCTGTAGCGCCACCGCCCGGCTCCGGCCCGCATTGCCGCCTCCGAGCCGGAATGGCTAGATTGACCGGCGGCCCCCGCACCCGTTCTGACGACAGAAGGACCCCACTCGTGGCCCTGCCCCCACTGACCCCCGAACAGCGCCAGGCCGCCCTGGAGAAGGCGGCGGCGGCTCGTCGTGAGCGGGCCGAGGTCAAGAACCGGCTGAAGAACTCGGGAGCCTCGATCAGCGAGATCCTCCAGCAGGGCCAGGTCAACGAGGTCGTGGGGAAGATGAAGGTCATCGACCTGCTGCAGGCCGTCCCCGGCCTCGGCAAGGTGCGCGCGCGGCAGACGATGGAGCGGCTCGGGATCGCCGAGTCCCGGCGCGTGCGCGGGCTCGGCGCGAAGCAGATCGCCGCGCTGGAGCGCGAGTTCGCCTCCAGTGACTGAGGGCAACCGCCGGCTGGTGGTGCTGGCGGGTCCGACCGCCGTCGGCAAGGGGACGGTGGCCGCCGAGATGCGCGCGCGGCATCCCGAGGTGTGGATGTCGGTGTCCGCGACCACGCGCTCGCCCCGCCCCGGCGAGGTCGACGGTGTGCACTACCACTTCGTCGACGACGCGGCGTTCGACCGGATGGTCGCCGACGGCGAGCTGCTGGAGTGGGCGGTGGTGCACGGCGTGCACCGCTACGGCACGCCCCGCGGACCGGTGGAGGAGGCTCTCGCGGCGGGACGACCGGCGCTGCTGGAGATCGATCTCCAGGGGGCCCGGCAGGTGCGCGAGACGATGCCCGAGGCGTTGTTCGTCTTCCTCAAGCCGCCGTCGTGGGAGGAGCTGGTACGGCGCCTGGTCGGCCGCGGCACCGAGTCCGAGGCCGAGCGCGAGCGCCGCCTGGAGACGGCGCGCCGGGAGCTGGCCGCGGAGCCGGAGTTCGACGTCACGATCGTCAACCGTGAAGTTCACGCTGCGGTCGAGGAGTTGGTAGCCTTGATGGTTGATCCATCCCACCAACCGTGAGGCTGCCCCACGTGTCTGCCCCCAACATCGCCGCCGAGGGTGTCACCAACCCCCCGATCGACGACCTGCTGTCAAAGACCGACAGCAAGTACAAGCTCGTCCTCTACAGCGCCAAGCGCGCCCGGCAGATCAACGCCTACTACTCGCAGCTCGGTGAGGGCCTCCTGGAGTACGTCGGCCCGCTCGTGGACACCCACGTGCAGGAGAAGCCGCTCTCGATCGCGCTCCGCGAGATCAACGACGACCTGCTGACCTGCGAGGACATCGACCCGGCGGAGCTCGCCGCCGAGCAGGCGGCCGTTGCTGCCGCGCCGGCCGCCGAGACCCCGGCCGCCGACGCCGAGTGAGCTGACCCGTCCGGTGTCGACCCCGCGCGTGGTCCTCGGGGTCTCCGGCGGCATCGCGGCCTACAAGGCGTGCGAGCTGCTGCGGAGGTTCAAGGAGTCCGGTCACGGCGCCGACTTCGACGTGACCGTCGTGCCGACGGCGTCCGCCCTGGAGTTCGTCGGTGCGCCGACCTGGGCGGCGCTGTCGGGGAGGCCCGTCTCCAGCGAGGTCTGGACCGACGTGCACGCCGTCCCGCACGTGCACATCGGCCAGACCGCCGACCTCGTCGTCGTCGCCCCGGCCACGGCCGACCTGATGGCCAAGGCGGCCCACGGGCTCGCCGACGACCTGCTCACCAACACCCTGCTCACCGCGCGCTGCCCGGTGGTGATGGCTCCGGCCATGCACACCGAGATGTGGGAGCACCCGGCGACGGTGGCCAACGTCGCGACGCTCCGGTCCCGCGGCGTCGTCGTGATCGAGCCCGCCGAGGGCCGGCTCACCGGCGCCGACACCGGCAAGGGACGGCTCCCGGACCCCGAGGAGATCTTCGAGATCGCCCGCGACGTCCTGGCTCGCTCGGCCTCCGGCTCCGGACGCGCCGTGGCGGACCTGACCGGCCGTCACGTCGTGGTCTCGGCCGGCGGCACCCGGGAGCGGCTGGACCCGGTGCGGTTCCTCGGCAACCGGTCCTCCGGGCGCCAGGGCTACGCGCTGGCCCGGGCGGCGGCCGCGCGCGGCGCCGAGGTGACGCTGGTCGCGGCCAACGTGCAGCTGCCCGACCCGGCCGGCGCCAAGGTGGTTCGGGTGGAGACCACGGCGGAGCTGCGCGACGCGGTGCTCTCCGCGGCGGCCGCTGCCGACGCGGTGGTGATGGCTGCCGCCCCGGCCGACTTCCGGCCCGCCTCGGAGTCGGGGGTCAAGATCAAGAAGGCCGACGACGGCTCCGCGCCGACCATCGCGCTGCAGCAGAATCCCGACATCCTCAAGGAGCTGGCGGCCAACCGTCCCCGCCCCGACACCGTGGTCGTCGGCTTCGCGGCCGAGACCGGCGACGAGACCGGCTCCGTCCTCGACCTGGCCCGCGCCAAGCTCGCCCGCAAGGGGTGCGACCTGCTCGTCGTCAACGACGTCAGCGGTGGGGCGGTGTTCGGGAGCCGGGACAACGAGGCCGTCATCCTCGGCTCCGACGGTTCGGCCGTCGACGTGCCGCGCGGCTCCAAGGGCGCGCTCGCACACCTCATCTGGGACCAGGTGGTCTCCCGGATGTGAAGTCCGGTGAGACAGGTCAGCATGACCTGTCGCGCGCCGTATCGTTGGACCGCCAAACGCCCGAGAACCAGGAGTCCCCCATACCATGACCGGACGTCTCTTCACGTCGGAGTCGGTGACCGAGGGTCACCCCGACAAGATCGCCGACCAGATCAGCGACAGCATCATCGATGCGATCTTCGACCAGGACCCCGACAGCCGGGTGGCCTGCGAGACCTTCGTGACGACCGGCCTCGTCGTCGTCGGTGGTGAGATCACCACCAAGGCCCAGATCGACTTCCAGCAGGTGGTCCGTGACCGCATCCGCGAGATCGGCTACGACCACTCCGACAAGGGCTTCGACGCCACCACCTGCGCGGTGATGGTCACCCTCGACAAGCAGTCGCCCGACATCGCCCAGGGCGTCGACACCGCCGAGGAGGTCCGCGTGGCGGGCTCGGGCGACGACATCGACAAGCAGGGCGCCGGCGACCAGGGCCTGATGTTCGGCTTCGCCTGCGACGAGACGCCCGAGCTCATGCCGCTGCCGATCACCATCGCGCACCGCCTGGCCGAGCGGCTGACCGAGGTCCGCAAGAACGGCCCGCTGGAGTACCTCCGCGCCGACGGCAAGACCCAGGTCACCATCGAGTACGACGAGGACGGGACGCCGGTCCGCGTCGCCGCGATCGTCGTCTCGTCGCAGCACGAGGACGGCATCGACCTCGACGCCAAGCTGGCGCCCGAGATCAAGAAGCACGTGATCGACGAGGTCCTCGCCCAGTACGACATCGACTCCTCCGACTACGAGGTGCACATCAACCCGACCGGCAAGTTCGTGATCGGCGGCCCGATGGGCGACGCCGGCCTCACCGGTCGCAAGATCATCGTCGACACCTACGGCGGCTACGCCCGCCACGGCGGCGGCGCCTTCTCCGGCAAGGACCCGTCGAAGGTCGACCGCTCCGCCGCCTACGCGATGCGGTGGGTCGCCAAGAACATCGTCGCGGCCGGGCTCGCCAAGAAGGCCGAGGTCCAGGTGGCCTACGCGATCGGCGTCGCGAAGCCGGTCGGCTTCTACGTCGACACCTACGGCACCGAGACGGTCCCGGTGGAGAAGATCCGCGAGGCCGTGCTCGAGGTCTTCGACCTCCGCCCGGCGGCGATCGTGCGCGACCTCGACCTGAAGCGGCCGATCTACGCGCAGACGGCGGCCTACGGACACTTCGGTCGCGACGGCCTCCCGTGGGAGAGCACCGACAAGGCCGAGGCGCTGAAGGCGGCCGCCGGCGCCTGAGCCGGCTGACTGACCTGCCACGACGGGCCCTTTCCGACCACGCGGTCGAAAAGGGCCCGTCGTGTCTTTACCTGTGGGATCCTTCGGCGTCGCCCCGGGGAGGGGGCCGCAGTGAGGGAGCAGGAACGTGTCGCTGTCGCGTGGGCTGGGTGCCCTGGTCGTAGGTGTGCTCGTGGTCGGCGGACTGACGACCGCGACCCCGGAGGTGGCGCTCGCCGAGCCGCAGACAGACCCGGTCGAGGAGTACCGCGACGACGCCGGCGTCCCGCTGACGGTGCACCGCGACGGCGCCGGCCGCGTGGACTTCGTCGGCTCCCGCGCCGAGGGTGCCTTCCCCGTCGGTCGCTCGGCGCGACCCGGACGTGCCGCCCGAGCGCAGTGGGACCGCGTGGCACCGGTCTTCGAGGCCGAGCGCACCGATGTGCGCCCCGGCCCCAGCCGGCCCTCGGTCGACGGCGGCGCCGTGGTGCGGCTCGACCAGTACGTCGACGACGTACCGGTCCTCGGGGGCGAGGTGGTGCTCGGACTGGACGCGCGCGGCGCCCTCAGCTCCGCCACGGCGGACCTCTCGACGGCCTCCGCCGCCGACCCGGCGACGTACGACGTCGCGAAGGCGCGCCGCAACGCGGAGGCCGTCGTCGGCAAGGTCCATCCGGCGGCGGGGCCCCTGGCCGTGACCGACGAGGGCACCTGGCTCTACGACCCGTCGCTGCTGCCCGGGCCGGCCGTCGGCACGCGGACCGTCTACCGCTTCGAGGTGGGCGACGGCCTGTCCGTGCGCGAGCTGGTGCTGGTGGACGCCGCCACCGGCCGGGTCCTGCTGCACTTCAACCAGGTGGCGGCCATCGACCGCCGGGTCTGCGACGACGGGAACCGCTATCACTCCACTGCCTGCACTGCCGCGTCCGGGCGGGTTGCCCGGGTGGAGGGAGGCGCGCCCTCTGGACGGGCGGACGTCGACGCGGCCTACGACCTGGTGGGAGCGACGTCCGAGTTCTACGGGGCGCTCGGCGTCGACCTGACCGAGCTGCTCGGACAGGGCGACACCGCCGGGGCCGCCAAGGTGCTGCGCGCCTCGGTGCGGGTGTGCGACCACCCCGACAGCGACTTCCCGTGCCCGATGGACAACGCCTTCTGGTTCGGCGACGGGGTCTACTTCGGCGATGGCTGGGCCGGCGCCGACGACGTGACGGCCCACGAGCTGACCCACGGCGTCATCGAGAGGACGTCGAACCTCTTCTACTTCCACGAGTCCGGCGCGATCAACGAGTCGCTCGCCGACGTGATGGGCGAGATCCTCGACCATCGCCACGCGTCGGCCGACGACAGCCCGTCCGACTGGCGCCTCGGGGAGGACCTGCCGGTGGGCACGCTGCGCAGCATGTCCGACCCGGCTGCCTGGCCGTACCGGCAGCCGGACCGGGTGACCAGCCCGCTGTGGGACGCGGACGAGTCGCCCGCCAGCCTCTACAGCGACAACGGCGGCGTCCACACCAACAGCGGTGTCGGCAACAAGACCGCCCACCTGATCTCCCAGGGCGGCTCGTTCAACGGCCGCACCGTGACCGGGATCGACGCCGGGGACCCGAGCCTCACGAAGACGGCGGTGCTGCACCTGTACGCGATCCAGCACCTCTCCTCCGGCAGCCAGTACGCCGACCTCGGGCGGGTCCTCGTGCAGGGCTGTCAGGCGCTGGTCGCGGCCGACCGGGCCGGCTTCACCGCGGCGGACTGCACGGAGGTGCAGCGCGCCACCGAGGCGACCGAGCTCTCCATGCCGCCCGCGGTGGCCGGTGCCGAGCGTCCCGACGAGGTGCCGGCGGCATGTCCGGACGGCAGCCTCAAGCGGACGCTCGCCCGGCCCGCCGCCGACGAGTTCAAGCTGGGCTCGCTGTGGTCCGGAGCGCCGAACCTGCAGCTGGGCGTACCGGCCAATGCCCGGGACGCCGACGGGTCGCTGTACGCGCTGAACCCGGACCCGTTCAACTGGGGCGACCCGCCGTCGAGCAACCTCGTCATGGAGAACGGCGTGACGGTGCCCACGGGTCAGCGGACTTACCTCCACTTCAGCCACTGGCACCTCTTCGAGTGGGCACCGGGCTCGCCGGCGCACTACTTCGACGGCGGCCTCGCACGCATCCAGGTCGCCGACGGCTCCGGCTACGCGTACGCCGCCCACGATCCCGAGGCCTGGCAGAACGGGCCCTCGGACAAGCTGCTCCTCGGCAACCGGACGGCGACGGTCACCGGCTACGGCGGCGACAGCAACGGCTGGCGCTCGGCACGGGTCGACCTGTCGCGGCTGGCCGGCAACAAGGTCCGCGCCGTCTGGACGGTGGCGGGCGACAGCGACGGAGCGTTGCTCGGCTGGTTCGTCGACCAGGTCGAGGTCTACACCTGCGACCCGGCCGAGGGCGCCCCGGCGTCGCCGACCGTCACCGGCACGCCGCGGGTGGGACGGCCGCTCGCGGTCCAGCCGGGGGAGTGGGCCGACGAGGACCTGGGCTACCAGTGGTACCGGAACGGCGCGCCGATCGCCGGTGCCACCTCGGCCAGCTACACGCCGGTCGCCGCGGACCTCGGCAAGCGGCTCGGCGCGGCCGTGACCGGACGGCGGGCCGGGACGACGGAGACGCTCGTCGCGGCCGCGCGGGGCACGGTCGCCCGCGGGCTGCTCTCGTCGGCACGTCCCTCGGCGACGGGCACGCCGCGGGTGGGGAAGCGGCTCGCCGCCGCCCGCGGCTCGTGGTCGCCCAGCGGAGTCACCTTCCGGTACCGCTGGCTGCGCGACGGACGCAGCATCCGCGGCGCCACCGGACGCTCCTACCGGATCACCCGGTCCGACCGCGGTCACCGCCTGCAGGTGAAGGTCGTCGGCTCGAAGCCCGGCTACGCGACCGTGGTCCGGTCCTCGTCCCGGACCGCCCGGGTCCGCTGACCGCGCAGCGGGCCCGTAGGGCAGCGAGCCGCGTCGGGCCCCGCTGGTAGAACTGCGCCCATGACCCCGTCGGACGAGCCTGCGCTGGAGCTGCCGGGCCTCGTCCGCGACCGGGTGGCCGAGGGGCGCGCGAAGGCCGCGGCCACGCGCGCCCGCAAGGCGGCCGAGGCCGAGGTGGCGGCGGTGGACCCGGTCGCCCGGGTGGTGCTGGACCTGCCGCTGGCCCACCTCGACCGGGTCTTCGACTACGCCGTCCCGGCGGCGATGGCCGACGGTGCGGTGCCCGGGGCGCGGGTGAAGGTCCGGTTCGCCGGCCAGGACGTCGACGGGTTCGTGGTGAAGCGCACGTCGGCGACCGAGCACGAGGGGCGGCTGGTCCCGCTGCGGAGGCTGGTCAGCCCGGAGCCGGTGCTCAGCCCGGCGGTGGCCGCGCTGTGCCGCCTGGTGGCCGAGCGCTACGCGGGCGTCTCCGCCGACGTCCGGCGGCTCGCCGTGCCACCGCGGCACGCCGCCACCGAGCGCGAGGAGTCCCCGCCGGAGCCGCCGCTGCCACCGGTGCCCGGCAGCGACGAGGCGTGGACTGCCTACCCGGCGGCTGCCGCGTTCCTGGCCCACCTCCGCCGCGGAGAGGCGCCCCGAGCCGTGTGGGGTGCCGGCCCGGGAGAGGACTGGCCGCGACTCCTCGCCCAGCTCGCAGGTGCGGCCCTGGCCGCGGGACGCGGCACCATCCTGTGCCTGCCCGACCACCGCGACGTCGCCCGCGTCGACGCCGCGCTGCTCGACCTGCTGGGCGAGGGCCACCACGTCGCGCTGACCGCCGAGCCAGGGCCGGCGGCGCGCTACCGCGACTTCCTCGCCGTCAGTCGCGGCACTCGGCGGGTGGTGGTCGGCACGCGGTCCGCCGCGTTCGCACCCGTCCGGGACCTCGGTCTGGTGGTGGTCTGGGACGACGGCGACGACCTCCACGCCGAGCCGCGGGCGCCGTACCCCCACACCCGCGAGGTGCTCCTGCTGAGGGCGGAGGCAGAGGGCACGGCGGCCGTGGTGGGCGGCTTCGCCCGCTCCGTCGAGGCCGACCACTTGCTGCGGTCCGGCTGGGCGCGGGAGCTCGCCCTTCCGCGCGAGGAGCTGCGCCGCCGGGCGCGGGTGGCGGTCACCGGTGCCACCGAGCACGAGCTGCAGCGCGACCCGCACGCCGCCACGGCCCGCGTCCCGCGGGAGGCGTACGACGCGCTCCGCCGGGGCCTCGAGCACGGCCCCGTGCTCGTGCAGACGCCGCGGGCGGGCTACGCGCTCCGGCTGGCGTGCGAGCGCTGCCGCACGCCCGCCCGCTGCCGCGCCTGCACCGGACCGCTGCAGCTGAGCGCGCCGACCGCGCCACCGCGCTGCCGGTGGTGCGCCACCGAGGCGCCCGGCTGGACCTGCCCCGAGTGCGGCTCGGCCGGTCTCCGCGCCCCCGTCCTCGGCGACGCCCGCACCGCCGACGAGCTCGGCCGGGCGTTCCCGAGCACGCCCGTCGTGACCTCGTCCGGTGACCGGATCCGCGCCTCGGTGGGCGCCGAGCCGCGGATCGTGGTGGCCACGCCCGGGGCCGAGCCGGTCGCCGACGGCGGCTACGCGGTCGTCGTACTGCTCGACACGTGGTGGGCGCTGATGCGCGACAGCATGCGTGCCGCGGAGGAGGCGCTGCGCCGCTGGTGCAACGCGGTGGGCCTGGTGGCCCCGGGCGGCCGGGCCGTCGCGGTGGGGGATCCGGGCGCCCCGGCGCTGCAGGCACTGGTGCGCTGGGACCCCGGGGGCTTCGCGGCGCGGGAGGCCGACGACCGCCGCGAGGCGCGCCTGCCGCCTGCCGCCCGGGTGGCGACGCTGTCCGGCCCGCCCGGGGCGCTCGATGACCTCCGCGCCCTGCTGGACGTCCCGCAGCCGGCGGAGGTGCTCGGTCCGATCACGCTCTCCGACGACGAGGAGCGCCTCGTCGTGCGGGTGCCGCGCACCCAGGGCGTCGCGCTGGCACGCGCGCTGGCCGAGGCCCAGCGCCTCCGCTCGGCCCGCAAGCTGGAGCCGGTCCGGGTGCAGGTCGATCCGCCGGAATTGTGACCTCACTAGACTTCCCAGGTGGCCATCCGACCCATCCGACTCTTCGGCGACCCGATCCTGCGCAAGGCGGCGATCGAGGTCGTCGACTTCGACACCGAGCTGCGCCAGCTGGTCGCCGACCTGACCGACACCATGCTCGAGGCCCCCGGCGCCGGCCTCGCCGCACCGCAGATCGGCGTCGGCCTGCGGGTCTTCACCTGGAACGTCGACGGGGAGGTCGGCCACCTGGTGAACCCGCGGCTGAGCCTGTCGGACGAGGTCCAGGACGGTCCCGAGGGCTGCCTCTCGCTGCCCGAGCTCACCTACGACTGCCGGAGGGCGCTCTCCGTGGTCGCCCACGGCTTCAACATGTACGGCGACCCGGTGACCGTTGAGGGGTCGGAGCTGCTGGCCCGGGCGATCCAGCACGAGACCGACCACCTGGACGGCATCCTCTTCATCGACCGGCTCGACGACGCCGCGCGCAAGGCGGCGATGCGGGAGATCCGGGAGTCGGACTGGTTCGGGCTGGAGAAGCCGACGATCAAGGTGTCGCCGCACGCGACCGGGGGGTTCGGCCGGTGAGGGTCGTCTTCGCGGGCACGCCGGAGGCCGCCCTGCCGGCGCTCGACGCGATCGCCGACTCCGGGCACGAGCTGGTCGGTGTGGTGACCCGACCGGACGCGCCGTCGGGTCGCGGACGGCGGCTCACGCCCAGCCCGGTTGCGGCGAGGGCCGAGGAGCTGGGCGTCCCGGTGCTCAAGCCGAGGCACCCGAGGGAGCCGGAGTTCCAGGCCGCGCTGCGCGAGCTGGCGCCGGACTGCTGCCCGGTCGTCGCCTACGGAGCGCTGATCCCGCGGAGCGCGCTCGACATCCCCCGGCACGGCTGGGTCAACCTGCACTTCTCGGTGCTGCCGGCCTGGCGCGGCGCCGCTCCCGTGCAGCACGCCGTCTGGGCCGGCGACGAGGTCACTGGCGCCACCACCTTCCGGATCGTCGAGGCGCTGGACGCCGGACCCACCTTCGGCGTGATGACCGAGCGGGTGCGGCCGACCGACACCGCCGGCGACCTGCTCGCACGCCTCGCCGAGGGGGGCGCCGGCCTACTCGTCGCCACGCTCGACGGGATCGACGACGGGTCGCTCGAGGCGCGCGACCAGCCCGCCGAGGGCGTCAGCCTGGCGCCGAAGATCACCGTGGAGGACGCCCGGGTCGACTGGACGGAGCCGGCGGTGGCCGTCGACCGGCGGATCCGCGCCTGCACCCCCGCCCCGGGGGCCTGGACGACCCTCGACGGCGAGCGGGTCAAGCTCGGACCGGTCGAGCCGGTGCCCGAGGCGCCAGCGGGCCTGCGGCCCGGTGCGGTCGTGGCGGGGAAGAACCAGGTGCTGGTCGGCACGGCCACGGCGCCGGTGCGGCTCGGCAGGGTCAAGGCGTTCGGCAAGAAGGAGATGGCGGCGGCCGACTGGGCGCGCGGCGTCCGGCTGCCCGACACCGCGAGCTTCGAGTGACCGCCGCGTGAGCAGGCGACCCGACGCCGCCCGGCTGGCCGCCTTCGAGGTGCTCAAGGCCGTCCGGGTCGAGGGCGCCTACACCAACCTCGTCCTGCCGGCCGTGCTCGCGCGGCACGGTCTCAGCGGTCGCGACGCCGCGTTCGTCACCGAGCTCGCCTCGGGCACGATCCGCCGGCAGGGCACCTACGACGCCATCCTCGCCGCCTGCAGCGCGCGACCGTTGGCGAAGGTGCAGGCGAAGGTGCTCGACGTCCTGCGCCTGGGCGCACACCAGCTGCTCGCGATGCGTGTGCCGAGCCACGCGGCCATCGACACCGCGGTGCAGATCGTCCGCTCCGAGGTCGGTCCCGGGGCCTCCGGCTTCGCGAACGCGGTCCTGCGCAAGGTCGCGTCCCGGTCGCTCGAGGAGTGGCTGGGCGAGGTCGCGCCCGATGACCTGGCGGTGGCGCACAGCCATCCGGCGTGGGTCGTCACCGAGCTGCGGCGCGCCCTCCTGTCCGCAGAGGACGAGCTGCCCGCGCTGCTCGCCGCCGACAACGTGCCCCCGAGGGTGACGCTGGTGGCCCGTCCCGGGAGGGCGACCCGCGACGAGCTGCCGGGGCAGCCGACGCCGTACTCGCCCTTCGGGGTGGTGCTCAAGGGCGGCGACCCGGGAGCGGTCCCCGCCGTGGCCGAGGGCCGGGCGGGAGTGCAGGACGAGGGGTCGCAGCTGGTCGCGCTCGCCGCCGCCACCGCCGACGTCGAAGGCCGTGACGAACGGTGGCTGGACCTCTGTGCCGGACCCGGTGGCAAGGCGTCGCTGCTGGCCGCCCTCGCCGCGGAGCGAGGGGCCGGGCTGGTCGGCACCGAGATCCACCACCATCGTGCCCGGCTCGTCGCCCGCGCCGCCGGCGGAGCCGGGTCGGCCGGGCTGCTGGGGGTGCTGAACGCCGACGGCAGGCGGGCGCCCTTCGCCGACGGCAGCATCGACCGGGTCCTGCTCGACGCGCCCTGCACCGGGCTCGGCGCGCTCCGGCGCCGACCGGAGGCCCGCTGGCGACGCAGCGAGGCCGACCTCGCGGACCTCGTGGTCCTCCAGCGGGCGCTCGCGGACGAGGCCGTGCGACTGCTGCGGCCCGGGGGAGTGCTGCTGTACGCGACGTGCTCACCGGTCCTCGCCGAGACCGCCGAGGTCGTCGACGCGGTGCTGGCCGCCCACGCCGACCTGGCCGTCGACGACGTGCGGCCGCTGCTGCCGGGGGTCGCCGGCGCCGACGGCCCCCTGCCCGGCACCGCCCAGCTGTGGCCGCACCGGCACGGCACCGACGCGATGTTCCTCGCGCTGCTGCGCAGGACCGGCTGACCGCGCCTCTTAGGCGCGCGCCGGCACGTCGGCCTGCGTCTGCTCGAGGTAGCGGTGGATCGTGTCGCGGCTCTTGGTCAGGCAGGCGATCCGCGATTCCAGCCCCACCAGCTCGGCGCTGAGCAGCTCGGCGACCTCACGCGGACAGGTCGGCTGCTCCCGGGCGCAGGCCTCCTCGGCTTCGATGAGCACCTTCACCAGCCGGGTCGGGATGCCGGCCTGGACCAGGCCGGCGACCCGCTCGACCCGCTCGACGTGCTCCTCGGTGTAGGTCCGGTAGCCGTTGTCGGCACGCCGTGCGCTCAGCAGGCCCTGCTGCTCGTAGTAGCGGATCAGCCGGGCCGCGACTCCTGTGCGCCGGGCGAGCTCACCGATCTTCATGTCTGCTGCCTCACATCGACCTTGACATTGACATCAGTGTCAGACTTTACCGTCGGTGACATGACGACGACAACGACATCCGTTCCGCCGGCCGGACCGGCGGTCCCCGAAGACCTGCCCTGGCCGGCGCTGCTCGTCCTCGGCTCCGCCACCTTAGTCATGGTCACCGGCGAGATGCTGCCCACCGCCGTGCTTCCCCAGATGAGCGCCGGCCTCGACGTCGCGGAGTCCGCGGCAGGCCTGCTCGTCAGCATCTGGGCGGCCGTCGTGGTGGTGACGAGCTTTCCGCTGGTGCGGTTCACCCGTCGCATCGCGCGCCCGACCGTCGTGGCGGGCAGCCTGCTCGCCTTCGCCGCCTCCGCCGCGGTGACCGCAGTCGCGCCGTCCTACGAGGTCGCGCTGGCTGCCCGGGTGTTGGGCGCAGCGTCGGTCGGACTGCTCTGGGCCACGGTCAACGCCCACGTCGCCGACCTGGTGCCCGACCACCTCCTGGGGCGGGCCACGGCCGTGGTGCTGGGCGGCGCGACGCTCGGCATGGTGCTCGGCACACCGGTGGGGCGGTTCGTCGCCGACCTGGCTGGGTGGCGCGCGTCGTTCTGGGTCCTCGCGGTGGCGAGCCTGGCCGGCGCGGCGCTGGTCCGCTCGGTCGTCCCGGACGCGCCGGCCCGCGACCTGGTGGCCGACTCGGCCGCCGCCGCCGGCCGGCGGTCGGTCCGGCCGATGGCCGTCGTGACCGTGCTGGTCGGCGTGGTCCTGGTCGGCCACTACGGCACCTACACCTTCATCACCCGGCTGGCGGAGCGCCCGGCCGGCGTCGTGCCCGGCGGCATGGGCGGCCTGCTGCTCCTCTTCGGCCTCGCCTCCGCCGTCGGTGTGGCGATCGCCGGCCGGGTGTCCGGCCGGACCCGCGGCGCCCTGGCCCTCGCGACGCTCGCTACCGCGGGCGGCGTGCTCGCGCTGGCCGTCGCCGAGCGCAGCCCGTGGGCCGGCGTGCTCGTCGTGGTGCTCTGGGGCGCGGCCTCCGGCGCTCTGCCGCCGCTCGCCCAGACCTCGATCCTGCGGCTCGCCGGTCCCGAGCACCGGGCGCTCGCCGGCGCGCTGATCCCCGTCGTCTTCAACGGCGGCATCGCGGTGGGGGCCGCGCTCGCCTCCGGGTTGGTCGCCCGCAGCGGCGTCGACGCCCTCACCGTCCCGGCCGCCGCGCTCGTCGCCCTCGCGGCGGTCGGGCTCGTCGCCGCCGGTGGCGCCCGCCCTGCCACTAGCCTCAGAGCATGGCGAGCAAGGCTCCGGCGGTCGAGGTGGAGGTCGACGACCGGGTGATCCGGGTGAGCAACCCGGACCGGGTGTACTTCCCCGAGATCGGCGCCACCAAGCTCGACCTCGTCGACTACTACCTCTCCGTCGGCGACGGCATCGTCAACGCGCTCTGGGAGCGGCCGTGCATGCTGCACCGCTTCCCGAAGGGGCTCGCGGGGGAGAAGGTGCACCAGAAGCGGCTCCCGGCCGGCGCGCCGCCCTGGGTGGAGACCGTGGAGCTGTTCTTCCCGCGCTGGAAGCGGACCGCCGACGAGCTCTGCGTGACCGAGCTCGGCGCGGTGATCTGGGCGGTGCAGATGTCGACGGTCGAGTTCCACCCGTGGAACAGCCGCCGCGGCGCCACGGAGCAGCCGGACGAGTGGCGGATCGACCTCGATCCGGGCCCGGAGGCGTCGTACGACACCGTGCGCAAGGTGGCCCACGTCGCCCACGAGGTCCTCGACGAGCTCGGCGCCGTCGGCTATCCCAAGACCAGCGGCAGCAAGGGCCTCCACGTCTACGTGCGGATCCGCCCCGATCACGACCACAAGACCGTACGCCGCGGCGCGCTCGCCTTCGCGCTGGAGGTGGAGCGGCGCGCCCCGGAACTGGTCACCACCACGTGGTGGAAGAAGGACCGCGACCCGCACTGCGTCTTCGTCGACTACAACCAGAACGCCCGCGACCACACGATCGCCGCCGCCTACTCGGTGCGTGGGCTGCCGGACGCGCGAGTGTCCACGCCGGTCCGCTGGGACGAGATCGACGCGGCCGACCCTCGTGACTTCACGATCCGCACGGTCCCGGCGCGGTACGCCGAGCTCGGCGACCTGCACCACGACATCGACCAGCACGTCTTCGACATCGCGCCCCTCCTGGAGTGGGCCGAGCGTGACGGCCTGGAGTGACGGCCAGGAGTGACGGTCAGGCGCTGAGCGGTGCCCGGGCGATCGCGGCGCGCAGCTCCTCGGCGTGAGCGTGGAGGATGACCGCGGCGATGCCGTTGCCGCACGCGTCCTCGCGGTCGGCCTCGCGGTCCCACTGGTCGGCGAGCTGGGTCGCGCCGGCGAGCGGGTCGGACACGGTGGCTGGACGGGTGCGCTGGCCCTCGGCCCGCTTGCGCGCCTCGCTGTTCATCATCGGCATGTCGTCCCCCTTTGCGGTGCTGTCACCACGAATCGGCACTGGGGAGGCGGATCGGAGCACTTCCGTCGCTGCGTCGGCCGTCACGTCGCTGCATGCCGACCGCCGTCGGGGGTATCAGAGGCGGGTGACGTCGAGCGCCCGAGCCATTCGCGAGGTCGCCCGCGACGACTTCGGCCACCCGTCGCTGCTCCCTGGCCAGGAGGAGGCGATGCGCGCGCTGGTCGACGGCCACGACGTGCTGCTGATCTCACCCACCGGGTCGGGCAAGTCGCTGGTCTACCAGGTCGCGGGCGCCATGATCGACGGCTGCACGGTCGTGGTCTCGCCGCTGCTGGCCCTCCAGCAGGACCAGATCGACAGCATCGCGAACGGTCCGAGCGGCCTGCGGGCGGCGCGGCTGAGCTCGGCGGAGGGAGAGCGCGAGCGGTCGTCCGTGCTCGACGCAGCAGCCGCCGCGGAGGTGGACTTCCTGTTCCTCGCCCCTGAGCAGCTCGCCAACCCCGACGTCCGGCGGCGGGTCGCCGATGCGCGTCCCGGCCTGGTGGCGGTGGACGAGGCGCACTGCGTGTCGGCGTGGGGGCACGACTTCCGTCCCGACTACTTCCGGCTGGGTGAGCTGGTCGGCGAGCTGGGCGGTGAGCGCGGGGAGCCACGGATCGTGGCGATGACGGCGACCGCGGCGCCACCGGTCCGTGACGACATCGTGGACCGGCTGCGGATGCGCGACCCGCGGACCGTCGTCTCCGGGTTCGCCCGCGACAACCTCGCGCTCGGCGTCATCCGTGTCGAGAGCGAGGACGACCAGCGCGCCACGGTGCTGGAGCGGGTGGCGGAGCTGGAGGGCGCGGGGATCGTCTACTGCCGCACCCGCCCCGCAGCGGAGGAGTACGCCGACCTGCTGGGCCGGCAGGGGCGTCGTACGGCGGTCTATCACGCGGGTCTGAGCCATCGCCGGCGCGAGGCCGCGCACGAGGCGTTCATGGCCGACGAGGTCGACACGGTCGTCGCCACCTCGGCGTTCGGGATGGGCATCGACAAGCCCGACGTCCGGTTCGTCGTGCACGTCCAGGTGCCGGAGTCGCCCGACACCTACTACCAGGAGGTCGGCCGGGCCGGCCGGGACGGCGAGCCGGCCACCGGCCTGCTGGTCTACCGGCCCGAGGACCTGGCGCTCGGCCGGTTCTTCTCGGCGGGGGTGCCCCGCCAGGCCGACGTACGCCGCGTGGTGGCGGCCGTGCGCGACCTGGCGCGGGTGGAGCCGGCCGAGGTCGCGCGCGCCGCCGAGGTGGGGCGGCGCAAGGCGGGCCGGATCCTGAACCTCCTCGACCTGGTCCGCGAGGTGCACGGCAACCTCGGTGCGGAGGAGAGCGCGGACGCCGTACGTGAGCTCGCCGAGGCGCACCGCAGGCTGGAGCGCTCCCGGGTCGACATGATGCGTGCCTACGCCGAGACCGACCGTTGCCGGGCGGAGTTCCTGGTCGGCTACTTCGGGGAGCAGGTCGACCGGTGCGAGGTGTGTGACAACTGCCGGTCCGGCGTCGCGCCCGAACTCGCCGACCAGGGCGACGCGGCCTTCCCGGTGCAGGCGCACGTGGCGCACGAGGAGTTCGGGCCGGGCGTCGTGACCGACGTCGAGGACGACCGGATCACCGTCCTGTTCGAGGATGTCGGCTATCGCACACTCGCGCTGGAGGTGGTGGAGCAGGAGGGGCTGCTCCGCCGGACCGACCACTAGAGTGGCCGCCCGTGGGCCACATCCAGATCACGCCGAGCATCCTCAACGCCGACTTCGCCAGGCTCGGTGAGGAGGTCGCGCGGATCCCCGGCGCCGACTGGGTGCACGTCGACGTGATGGACAACCACTTCGTGCCCAACCTGACCTTCGGCCCGGCGATGGTGGAGGCGCTCGCGCGGGCAAGCTCGGTGCCGCTGGACGCCCACCTGATGATCGAGGACGCCGACCGCCACGCGCCCGCCTACGTCGAGGCCGGCTGCGGCTCGGTCACCTTCCACGTCGAGGCCGCCAAGGCGCCCGTCCGCCTGGCGCGCGAGATCCGCGCCGCGGGCGCCCGCGCGTCGATGGCGCTCAAGCCAGCGACGCCGATCGAGCCCTACGAGGACATGCTCGGCGAGCTCGACATGGTGCTGATCATGACGGTGGAGCCCGGGTTCGGAGGCCAGAAGTTCCTCGACCTGTGCCTCCCGAAGATCCGCCGGGCCCGCCAGCTCATGGACAAGCACGGCGTCGAGACCTGGCTCCAGGTCGACGGCGGCGTCTCCCTGGAGACCATCGAGCGGTGCGCCGAGGCAGGGGCCGACGTCTTCGTCGCCGGTTCGGCCGTCTACTCCGCCGACGATCCCGACCGGATGGTCCAGGCGCTGCGGGAGCGGGCCGCCGCCGCCCAAGGGTGACCGAAGCCGTCACGCCCCGGCGTTGAGAACCTCGCGCAGCGTGCATTCGACGTGCCACACCAGGGGCAGCTCGAGCGCGCGCCCGGGCGGGAGCCACCGGTGGTCCACGTGCTCCGCGCGCTGGAGCCGGACGGGCACGTCGTCGTCCTCCAGCAGGTCGAGCCGGTAGGTGATGGTGTGGAATACCAGGTCCCGACCCTCGGTGTCGCGGTTGCGGAACCGGGAGACCTCGTCACCCGCTGACGCGCGAAGGCCGGTCTCCTCCCGGCACTCGCGCACGGCAGCCTCGGCCGGCGCCTCGCCCGCCTTCACCGTACCGCCCGGGATGTCCCACCGCCCGCCGAGGTACCTGCCCGGTCGACGCAGCAGGAAGAGGCAGTCCCCGTCGCGCTGGACCAGGCCGTGCGCCACGTAGCGGTCCTGGGCGTCCGGCGGGTCGGTCACCGGACCGCCACTCGACCTGCGGTTGCCATGGCCCCAACCTAGGGGACGCGCTCGAAGCGGCGCCCGGCTCGCCGTGACGCACGCCCGGACATGCCTCTGGCCCCACCTGGCGGTGGGGTGTGGGGCGTGGTCCCTAGCCGGGGCAGGGTGGGCCGGTCTGGATCGGCCAAGGCCGGGAGTCATGGTCCGGCGGCGGGCCATGAACGGCCTGGTCGATGTGGACGGGTGGGTCGAGGGTCCTGGTGCCGGTGTGGTCGACGAGGAAGTGCCGCCCGTTGGGGGTGATCCACAGGTAGGTGCCGGGTTGGACGATGACGTAGCGCCAGGTGGAGAACGTCTTCGCCCGATGGTGTGCCCGACAGGCGGGGACGAGGTTGCACGGACACGTCACCCCGCCCTGGCTGTGGGGGAGGGCGTGGTCGAGGTCGCAGCGCGACGCCCTGCGGCCGCACCACGGGAACGCACAGTGGTGGTCGCGCAGCTGCACTTGTTGGCGGTGGCGGTCGGGGATCTCGTAGGAGTCCACCGGGACATGTCCGGCGAGGTCGATCACCGGCCGCACGACCACCGTCGTCCCAGAAATGCCGAGCCACTCCTTGATCTGTGCGACGGTGATGGGGCGTTGCTGGTCCTCCCACCGCCCCACCGGCGCAACCTGCTCATCCGAGCTCCCGGTGATGGCGGCATCCGAGACGTGGACGTTGAGCACGGCCTTCCGGCCGCGGGATGCGGTGGTGACCTCGCCGGTGGACTCGTCGACGGTCTCGAGGTCGAGGGTGAGGTCGTTGCGGGCGAGGTCGCCGACGGCGACCGCCCGCCGCACATCGAGCGTCCCGTCGTGGCCGAGCTTGCCCAACAACACCGCGCGGCGGTTGACGGCGGTGTCCAGGTCGGCACCATCAGCGGCGTCGAGGATCCCGTCGACGTGGACCACGCCGTCGGTGACGTGGTCGAGGTGGACGTCGAACCGCCGGGAGTCGGCGGACTCCTCACGGCGGGCCGCTGCAGCGTCGGGGTCGTAGAGGGTGATGGCTTCGTCGATGTGGTGCTCGACCTCCCGCCAGGAACAGGACCGGATGTGCGGGGCGAGCTTCCGGTCGACGTGTGCAGCGGCCTCGGGGCTGAGGTCGTGGGTGAGGTCGGTGACCCGTTCGGCCTTCCACGGCGCACAGCGGCCGGTGAGGACGGCGGCGTAGATGTGCTTGAGTCGCCACGCACATCCGATGACCCGGCCGACGTAGGCGCGGCCACCATCGGGGGTGCGTTCCAGGGTCGCGATCAGCTCCATCAGCGCGAACTCCGAGACCAGTGGTGCTCCCGGGCCGGCGATCGGGATCCCGGTGTCGACATAGTCCTCGATGAGCGTGGCGGCGCCTTCCTCGCAGTCGACGATGTTCTGGTCGGCCCAGGCCACGATGGCGACCCATTCCTGGATCATCAGCGACCGGCGAGCACGGACGCCACCGGCGATGTGGGCGAGCAGCTCCGCGGTCGAGCAGCCGTCGTACTGCCCTCCCGCGTCGGTGCCCATCCGCCGTTCCATGACACCCATCAAAGCACCAGCCACCGACACAACCCCGAGCCCGAAACCCGCCTGGGGACAGGCGATTCCCCGTCCGGCGATGTGGACGGAAAGTGGCGCGCACCGGCCCCACGGCCCGGCCATCGCGACCTACGAAACCCGCCCCGTCACCTACGCAAGGCGACCCGGCAACGCGACCCAGCCCCAACGCGAAGCCTCCCCCCGTAAAAGCTCTTACGGCCCCGGACCACCTACGAAACCGCAGCCGGCGGGCGAGTCACCCGAACGCAACCCGAGGCCACGATCTCCCGTACCCTTCCCGCGTGCCCACCCCGACGGTCGCCTCCCTCCACGTCGCGAAGGGACGGCGGCTGCCGATGCAGGCCAAGGAGTCGGTCGAGGTCGAGACGGGCAAGGGGATCGTCGGTGACCGCTACCACGGCACGAAGCACCGCCACGTCACTGTGCAGAGCCGGGAGGACCTCGACCGGGCCGCGGCGGCGTACGGCAGCGAGGTGCCGTCGCACCTCACCCGGCGCAACATCACGGTCGGCCACGGGTCGGTCCCGCGCGACCCGGGCAGCAGGATCCTGATCGGGGCGGTGCTCCTGGAGGCGGTGCGGGTCGCGGCGCCGTGCAAGCTGCTTGACGACACCATCGGCGCCGGCGCACAGGAGGCGCTGCGGCGCCGCGGGGGAACGGTGTTCCGGGTGCTCGAGGGCGGGACGGTCCGGGTCGGCGACGAGGTCCGCCCCGCCTGAGCAGACCGGAGAGCGTCAGGCGCTCTCGAGCGCTGCGTCGAGGGTGATCTCGTCGACGCCGGCGAGTGCCTTGCTGATCGGGCAGCCGGCCTTGGCCTTGTCGGCGCACTCCTTGAAGGTGGCGTCGTCGATGCCCTCCACCTCGCCGCGCACCGTGAGCTTGATGCCGGTGATCCGGTTGCCGCCGGCCGGGTCGGGGCCGAGCGTGACGTCGGCGGTGACATCGAAGGCAACGGGCGTGCCGCCGGCGTCGGCGACGATCTTCGACAGCGCCATCGAGTAGCACGAGGAGTGGGCCGCGGCGACCAGCTCCTCGGGGCTGGTCGTGCCCTCGGCCTCGTCCGCGGCACGCTTCGGGAAGGAGACGTCGAAGGTGCCGACGCCGGACGAGCTCAGCTCGACCTGGCCGGAGCCGTCCGTCAGGCCGCCGTTCCAGGCGGTGCGTGCGGTGCGTGTGGGCATGTCATTCCTCTCGTCGGGGGTGCGGACGGGACCCACGCTAGGCCGTCAGGCAAGCGTGACCACGCAGTCGGCGAGCACCGGGGAGCCGTCCCGGTCGCCGCCGTCGACGGTCGCGGTGGCGACCACCCGGCCGTCCTCCTGCCAGCCCGCGACGCGGATGGTCTCGCCGGGGAAGACCACGCCGGCGAACCGGGCCGCGAACCCACCCACCCTGGTCGCGTCGGCGCCCAGCAGTCCGTCGGCCAGCTCCCGCAGCACGATCCCGTAGGAGCACAGCCCGTGCAGGATCGGCGCCGGGAAGCCTGCCGCCTTGGCGAAGTCGGGGTCAGCGTGCAGCGGGTTGCGGTCGCCGCAGAGCCGGTAGAGCAGGGCCTGCTGCGGCGTCACCGTGTACGACGACAGGTGGTCGGGCGCGCGGTCGGGCACCGCGACGGGCTCGGCCGAGCCCCGGTCACCGCCCCAGCCGCCCTCGCCCCTGACGAAGATCGACGACCGCACCCGCCAGAGCTCCTCGCCGGACCCGTCGGTGCCGGCGGTCGCCACGCCCTCCTGCCAGATGACCGCGGCCTTGCCCTTGTCCCACACGTCGGTGAGCGTGGTGCGGATCGTCGCCGTGCCGGAGGTGGGCAGCGGCCCGCTGACGGAGATGGACTGGGAGCCGTGCACCACCTGGGCGAGGTTGATGTCGCAGCCCGGCAGGTCGAGCGGCGGCGGGTCGGTCTCGTGGAACGTCGGTGCGACGACGCCGAACGACGGCAGCACCTGGAGCCCCGGCCCGTCGAGCGTGTAGCGCAGCGCGGCGGGGGAGAGGTGGTCGCCCTCGCGGGCGCCCGCGCCGATGCCGAGGTGGTAGAGCAGCACGTCGGACTCCGACCAGCTGAACGTGCGGGCGCCGAGGTCGGCGCCGATCGCGACGGACGGGTCGATGGGCATCAGGCGGACTCCTTCTCGATGTCCTCGGCGGCGAGGTAGCCGAAGGTGAGGGCGGGACCGATGGTGGCGCCGGGGCCGGCGTAGGTGTGGCCCATCACGGCGGCGGAGGTGTTGCCGGCGGCGTACAGACCGGGGATCACCGAGCCGTCGGGACGCAGCACGCGCGCCCGGTCGTCGGTGACCAGGCCGCCCTTCGTGCCGAGGTCGCCCGGCACGATCTTGACGGCGTAGAACGGGGCCTGGTCGATGACGTGCAGCGACGGGTTCGGCTTGACCGTCGGGTCGGAGTAGTACTTGTCGTAGGCCGACTCGCCCCGGTGGAAGTCCTCGTCGACGCCCTTCGCCGCGAACCCGTTGAACCGGGCGATCGTCTCCTCCAGCGCGTCGGCAGGGACGCCGATCTCGTCAGCGAGCGCGCGGAGCGTGGGCGCCTTCTTGACCGTGCCGTTCTTGAACCAGCGGCCGGGGAAGGGCTGGCGCGGCATCAGGCCGGCGAACACGTAGCGGTTGCGGTAGCGCTGGTCGATGATCATCCAGCTCGGCACGTGGCCGACGCCGGTCGCCTCGCCCTCGTAGATGGCGTGCGTGGCCTCGACGTAGGGGAGTGCCTCGTTCATGAACCGGCGCCCCGCCTGGTTGACGATCACCGAGCCGGGCAGGTTGCGCTCCGCGAGGCAGAACCACGGACCGCTCGGCAGCGGGATCGTGGGGCCCCACCAGGCGTCGTCCATGAGCGCCACCTCGGCGCCGGCCGCGACCCCGGCCAGGATGCCGCCGCCGGTGTTGAACTGCGAGCCCGTGGTCCACTCCACCGAGGTGGGCTGCGGCTGGTACTTCTCCCGCATCTCGAGGTTGCGCTCGAACCCGCCGCTGCCGAGGACCACGCCGCGCCGAGCCCGCACCACGTGCTGGGTGCCGTCCCGCAGCACACGTACGCCGACCACCCGGCCGTTCTCGATGACCAGGTCCTCGAGCTCGGTCTCGTAGTGCACCGGTACGCCGGCGTCGATGAGGCCCTTGCGGAGGCCGATCGCGATGGCGTTGCCCATCGCGTACATCTTGCGCCCCCGCAGCATCGCGGCCATCCGCCGCACGAGGACCAGCAGCATCGTCACCGGCCCGCCGAGCGTGCGCATGCCGAGGCTGATCTTCCGGAAGTCCTTCTGCGTGACGATCATGTTCGCCGGCGCCTTGGTGTACTGCGGGTGCAGGCGCTCCAGCTCCTCGCCCAGGAACCGCGCGTCGATCGGCACCGGCTCCACGCTGCGCCCGGCGGCACGCCCGCCGGGCGCCTCCGGGTGGTAGTCGGCGTACTGCGGCACCCAGCGGAACCGCAGCGGCGTGTTGTCGCGCAGGAAGTCCATCACCTCGGGGCCGCGACGCAGGTAGGTCTCGCGGTTGGCGCGCGGCGCGCTGTCGCCGACGATCGCGTCGAGGTAGCGGAGCGCCTGGTCTGCGTCGCCGGGCTCGACCTGTCCCGCCGCCGCAAGGGCGTAGTTGCCGGGGATCCACACCCCGCCGCCGCTGCGTGCCGTGGAGCCGCCGAAGTAGGCGCTCTTCTCGATCAGCACGGTGTCGAGCCCCTTGCGACCCGCGGCGAGCGCGGCGCTCATCCCGGCGCCGCCGGCACCGACCACCACGACGTCGACCTCGGCGGGCAGGTCGGCAGGCACAGAGGAACCCGTCATGACGGCAAACTGTAACAGGTTCTACTTTGTCCCGGGCGCGCGTGCGCGGGCCCCACCACCCGTCGGCCACACTGGGCCGATGCCCCGGCTGCACGCCCTCGAGCTGGTCCCCGACGAGGCGGGCCAGGCCCTGGTCCGTCGCGACTGGCAGGCGTTGCGCGACGCCGGACTGCCCTCCCAGCTCGACCACCCCGGCTCGACCAACGCGCCGCACGTGACGGTGGTGTCGGCGCCGGAGCTGCCGTCCGAGGCGCTCGACGTCGCGCGGGCCCGCCTGGGCGCGCTGCTTCCGGTGCGCGCCCGCGCGGCCGGCCTGCTGCTCCTCGGTGGGCGGCGGCTGACCGTCGCGCGAGCCGTCGACATCGACGACGACGTGGTGCGGCGGGTGCTGGCGGTCCGCGTCCAGGTGCCCGACCGGCAGCACGCCGGGTGGCTGCCGCACGTGACGCTCGCCCGGCGGGTCGAGCGGGACGACGCCCAGCGTGCGGTCGACGCCCTCGGCCATGCCGACGTCGAGCTGGTGCTCGACCGCCTGCGGCTCTGGGACCCCGATCGCGGCACGACCCGGACCATCGCCGGGGGCGCCTGACCCCGTCGTGGCGCGAAACTGTAACAGGTTCTAGTATTGCCCCGTGACCTCTCCAGACGCCGTCGCGGCGGCGGTGGAGCGCCTGGCGCTCGCGCAGCAGACCCGGGTGCCGTGCGCCGCGGTCCGCGACCTGATCGGCACCGATGACCTCGCGGCGGCGTACGCCGTCCAGCAGGGCCTCGTGCGACGCCGGCTCGCCGCGGGCGCCAGCGTCGTCGGCCGCAAGATCGGGGCGACGTCGGAGGCCGTGCAGCGCCAGCTCGGCGTGGACCAGCCCGACTTCGGCTACCTGCTGAGCGACATGGGACGGACCGGCGCCGACGAGACGGGCGCCATCGTGATCTCCATGGCGACGCTCGTGCAGCCGCGGGTGGAGGCGGAGGTCGCCTTCGTGCTGGGCGCCGACCTCGCGCCGGCGACCGAGGACGAGCTCACCCTCGCCGCGGTGCGGGCCGCCGTCGACGTCGCGCTGCCGGCGCTCGAGATCGTCGACTCCCGCATCGCCGACTGGGACATCGGCTTCACCGACACCGTCGCCGACAACGCGTCGAGCGGCCTCTACGTCGTCGGGGACGCGGGGCGCACCCTCGACGAGGTGGAGCCGCGCGAGGTCACGATGTCCCTCACCATCAACGGCGAGGAGCGGTCCTCCGGCACCGGAGCCGCCTGCCTCGGCGACCCGCTCGAGGCGCTGCGCTGGCTGGCGGTGCAGGCGTGGCGCTTCGGCGACCCGCTCCGCGCGGGCCACCTCATCCTGTCCGGGGCCCTGGGCCCGTTCGTGCCGTTCGGTCCGGGTGACCGGGTGGAGGCGTCCATCAGCGGCTTCCCGCCGCTGGTGGCTGAGTTCGAGGAGTGAAGGCATGGACAAGCTCACCGCAGCGGTGGTCGGACCCGGCAACATCGGCACCGACCTGCTCTTCAAGCTGCTCCGCAGCGACGTCATCGAGCCGCGCTGGATGATCGGGGTCGACCCGTCCAGCGAGGGGCTCCGGATCGCCGCCGACAAGGGGCTCGAAGTCAGCCACGAGGGAGTCGACTGGCTGCTCAAGCAGGACGCGAAGCCGGACCTGCTCTTCGAGGCGACGTCGGCTTACGTGCACAAGGAGTACGCGCCCCGCTACGCCGAGGCCGGCATCCGGGCCGTGGACCTGACACCGGCGGCGGTCGGCCCGGCGGTGATCCCGCCCGTCAACGGGACCGACCACGTCGACGCGCTCAACGTCAACATGATCACCTGCGGCGGGCAGGCCACGATCCCGATGGTCAACGCGGTCTCGCGCGTCACCCCCGTCTCCTACGCCGAGATCGTCGCCTCGGTCTCCAGCGTGAGCGCCGGCCCCGGCACCCGCGCCAACATCGACGAGTTCACCCGGACCACGGCCGCCGGCGTGCAGGAGATCGGCGGCGCCGAGCGCGGCAAGGCGATCATCATCCTCAACCCCGCCGAGCCGCCGATGATCATGCGCGACACCATCTTCTGCGCCGTCGACCCCGACGCCGACACCGACGCGATCGCCGACTCGGTGCACCGGATGGAGCGGGCGGTGCAGCAGTACGTCCCGGGCTACCGGCTGCTGCAGGAGCCGCAGTTCGACGGCCCGTCGGACTTCACGAAGGGGATGCGCAGGGTCTCCATCTTCGTCGAGGTGGAGGGCGCCGGCGACTACCTGCCGCCGTACTCCGGCAACCTCGACATCATGACGGCCGCCGCCGCGCAGGTCGGCGAGAACATCGCCCGTTCGATCCTGGCTGGGAGCAACTGAGATGACCGACGTCAACGCCCTGGAGCGCACCTGGTCCGGCACCCACGGCGACGAGCCGTGGGGCGCGCTGGACCTCCGGCTCACCGACACCTGCCTGCGCGACGGCTCGCACCACAAGCGGCACCAGTTCACCGCGCAGGAGGTCGAGGACATCGTCCGTGCCCTCGACGAGTCGGGGATCCCGGTGATCGAGGTGACCCACGGCGACGGGCTCGGCGGCAGCAGCTTCAACTACGGCTTCTCCCGGACGCCGGAGCAGGAGCTGATCCGGATCGCGGCCGAGACGGCGAAGCGCGCGAAGATCGCCTTCCTGATGCTGCCCGGGGTCGGCACCAAGGACGACATCCGCGCGGCCCAGGACAACGGCGGCCAGATCTGCCGGATCGCCACCCACTGCACGGAGGCCGACGTCTCCATCCAGCACTTCGGGCTGGCCCGCGAGCTCGGGCTGGAGACCGTCGGGTTCCTGATGATGAGCCACACCCAGCCGCCCGAGGTGCTCGCCAAGCAGGCGCGGATCATGGTCGACGCCGGCTGCCAGTGCGTCTACGTCGTCGACTCCGCCGGCGCGCTGATCATGGAGCAGACCGCCGACCGGGTCTCGGCGGTCGTGGCGGAGATCGGCGGCCAGGCCGACGTGGGCTTCCACGGCCACGAGAACCTGGGGCTCGGCGTCGCCAACACGGTGATCGCGGCCCGCGCGGGCGCCACCCAGATCGACGGCTCGGTGCGCCGGTTCGGCGCCGGGGCCGGCAACACGCCGCTGGAGGCGTTCATCGGGGTCTGCGACAAGCTGGGCTGGACCACCGGCGTCGACTTCCTCAAGATCGTCGACGCCTCGGAGGACGTGATCAAGCCGGCGATGCCGGAGGAGTGCCAGCTCGACCGGATGACGCTGATGATGGGCTACGCCGGCGTCTACTCCTCCTTCCTCAAGCACGCCGGCAACGCCGCCGAGCGCTACGGGGTGTCGGGCGCGCAGATCCTGCTCGAGGCCGGGCGGCGCAAGCTGATCGGCGGCCAGGAGGACCAGCTCATCGACATCGCGCTCCAGCTGCGGGCCGAGGCGGCGCGCGAGGCGGGCGAGCCCGTCAGCGCGTAGCGCTTGCACAAACTAGAACGTGTTCTAGTATTGACCCATCACTCCCTCCGAACAGGAGCTCCGCATGAACCAGGACTTCGCCCCCGAGGTGCAGGCCGTCCTCGACGGCGTCCGTGACCTGCTCCCGACCATCCGCGAGCGGGCCGAGGAGGCCGAGCGCCTGCGGGTGATCCCGGACGCGTCGATCAAGGAGCTCGAGGAGACCGGGTTCTTCCGGCTCCTGCAGCCCCAGCGGTACGGCGGCCTCGAGGCCGACCCGGTCGCGTTCTACACCGCCGTGCGCGACATCGCCTCGGCCGACGGCTCCACCGGCTGGGTCTCCAGCGTGGTGGGCGTCCACCCGTGGCAGGTCGCGCTGTTCGCCGACGAGGCGCAGCAGGCCGTCTGGGGCGAGGACGCCAGCGTGCGGCTCTCCTCGTCGTACTCGCCGACGGGCAAGGCCACCGTCACCGACGGCGGCTTCACCCTCAACGGCAAGTGGAGCTTCTCCTCCGGCTGCGACCACTGCTCGTGGGTGCTGCTGGGCGGTCTGGTCTTCAACGAGGAGGGCCAGGTCGTCGACTTCCGGACGTTCATGGTGCCGCGGGAGAAGTACCAGATCGTCGACGTGTGGAACGTGGTCGGCCTGCGCGGCACCGGCTCCAACGACATCATCGTCGAGGACGTCTTCGTGCCCGAGGCGTTCACCCTGTCGATGGGCGAGACCGGCATGTGCCGCGGCCCCGGGCAGGCGGTCAACACCGGCGACCTCTACAAGCTGCCCTTCCACTCGATCTTCACCAGCACCATCGCGACGCCCATCATCGGGATGGCGAAGGGCGCCTACGCCGAGCACGTGGAGATGCAGCAGAAGCGGGTCCGGGCGGCCTATCTCGGCGAGAAGGCGTCGCTCGACCCGTTCGCGGCCGTGCGCATCGCCCGTGCGTCCTCCGAGATCGACGCCGCTTGGGCGCTGCTGATGAGCAACATCCGCGAGGAGCAGGCCCACGTCGCCCGCGGCGAGCAGATCCCGCTCGAGCTGCGGCTGCGGGTGCGCCGCGACCAGGTGCTCGGCAGCGTCCGGGCGATCGAGGCGATCGACTCGCTGTTCGAGGCCTCGGGCGGCCGCGCGCTCGCGGAGGGCACCTACCTCCAGCGCGCCTGGCGTGACGCCCACGCCGGGCGGGTGCACGCCGCCAACGACCCCGAGCGCGCCCTGCAGATGTACGGCGCCCAGCAGTTCGGGCACAAGATCGACCCCGGGATGTACTGACGGTGGCCGACTACTCCAAGAAGGGCACCCGCCGCTCCGTCCCGGTCAAGACCGAGGCGGCCGGCGAGATCACCCTCAACCTCTACGACAGCGCGCTGGTCGAGGACGCCGGCCGGCCGGCTCCCGACGCCGCCCGGCTGCCGCTGGTCATGCTCCACGGCGGCGGCCCGGGTGCCTCCGCCTGGTCCAACTTCGGGCCGGCGCTGCCGGGCTTCGCCGCGGAGTACCGCACGATCCTGGTCGACCAGCCCGGCTTCGGCGGCTCCGACAAGCCGCCCGTGGTGGGCAACTACTACCGCTTCTCGGCCGAGGCGGTGGTCTCCCTGCTCGACGAGCTGGGCATCGAGAAGGTGCACCTGCTCGGCAACAGCCTCGGCGGCGGCACGGCGATGCGGCTCGCGCTCAGCCATCCCGACCGGGTCGGCCGGCTGGTGCTGATGGGGCCGGGCGGCCTGTCCCTGAACCTGTTCCACGCCGACCCGACCGAGGGCGTGCAGCGGCTGATGGACTTCGGTGCCAACCCCAGCCGCGAGACGCTGCGGGCCTTCATCTCGACCATGGTCGTCGACCAGACGCTGGTGACCGACGAGCTGGTCGAGGAGCGGTTCGCCGACGCCACCGCCCCCGGCGCGCAGGACGCGATGCGGTCGATGGGCATGTCGTTCTGGAACCCCGAGACCGCCGAGGACGGCATGCTGTGGCGCGAGGCGCACCGCCTGCGCAAGCACACGCTGCTGACCTGGGGCCGCGAGGACCGGGTCAACCCGCTCGACGGCGCGTTCACCGCGCTCAAGCTCATCCCCAAGGCGCAGCTGCACGTCTTCCCCAACTGCGGTCACTGGGCCCAGATCGAGGCGGCCGAGGAGTTCCGCGACGTCACGGTCGGCTTCCTCGGCCGCCACCAGGAGCGTTCGTCATGACGATCGACATCAAGTCCATGGGCTACATCCGGGTCGCCAGCACCGACCTGGACGCCTGGCGGACCTTCGCCGGCAAGGTGCTGGGCCTGGCGGAGGGGCGGGGCCCCGACCCGACGCACCAGTACTGGCGGATCGACGAGGTCTCGGCCCGCGTCGTGGTCTTCCCTGCCGACGTCGACCAGCTCGACTGCTCCGGGTGGGAGGTCGCCGACCACCAGGCCCTGCAGGCCGCGCGCGAGCACCTCCAGAAGGCCGGCGTGGAGTTCGAGGAGGGCACCCGCGAGGAGCTCGACGAGCGCCGCGTGCAGGAGCTGGTGCGCTTCCGCGACCCGTGGGACAACGTCTTCGAGCTCTACCACGGCATCACCTACGAGGCACGGCCGCTCGTGACGCCGTACGCCGCCAGGTTCGTCACCGGCGACCAGGGCATGGGCCACATCGTGCTGCCGGTCCTCGACGACGTGGAGGCGCTGCGGTTCTACACCGAGGTCCTCGGCTTCCGGCTGCGCGACTCGATGAGCATGCCGGGGGAGTTCGTCGGCAAGGAGCCCGGCAGCAAGGTGTGGCTGCGCTTCCTCGGCGTCAACCCGCGCCACCACTCGCTGGCGTTCCTGCCGATGCCGAACCCGAGCAAGTGCGTCCACGTGATGTTCGAGGTCGACGAGCTCGACCACGTCGGCCGCGCCCTCGAGCGGGTGCGCAAGCACGGCGCGCACCTGTCCGCGACCCTCGGCAGGCACATGAACGACGAGATGATCTCCTTCTACGTCAAGTCGCCCGGCGGGTTCGACGTCGAGTTCGGCACCGAGGGGTTGACCGTCGACGACAGCAAGTGGGTCGCGCGCGAGTCCACCGCCGTCTCCTACTGGGGACACGACTTCGGCGGCGGCGCGGCCTGACCGCCGTCACCAGACAGGGGATCGCTACCGTGGGTGCTGTGCCGGCAGAGAAGGACCCCTCGCGCAGGGACGAGCTCCCGGGCGTCATCCCCGACGCGCGCGAGACCTGGCCGCACCCCACGCTGATCGAGTCCTGGCTGGGCGACGCCGACGTCGACTTCGAGTTCCGCCCGGGCGAGGAGGTCGCGGTCCACGACGACCCCGAGGCCCGGGCCGCCGCGCGCCGCTTCCGTGACGTGCTCGGCTGCTTCGCGTCGGGCATCACGGTCGTCACGACCACCGGCGTCGACGGCGAGCCGGTCGGCATGACGTGCCAGTCGTTCTCCAGCGTCTCCCTCGACCCGCCGCTGGTACTCTTCATCCCGGCCCGCAGCTCGCGGGCGTGGCCGCTGATCCAGCGGTCAGGGCGGTTCTGCGTCAACGTGCTCGCCGCCGACCAGGAGCACGTCTCGGCGCAGATGGCCACCAAGGGCGCCGACAAGTTCGCCGGCATCCCCTGGCAGCCGGCCGCCGCGACCGGGTCGCCGGTCATCGACGGCTCGCTCGCCCACCTCGACTGCACCATCCACGCCGTCTACGAGGGCGGCGACCACTACGTCGTGATCGGGCGGGTCCAGCACCTCGAGACCCACGCCGACGATGCGGCCGTCACCGAGCCGCTGCTCTACTTCAAGGGCCGCTACCGCACCACCGCCGACTGACGGGTCGGTCGCTCGTGACCTGAGGCTCCGGCCGGCGTTGACCCCGTAGTCGAGTGATGGGGGTCACGAGATGAGGTGGAGGCCGGCGTCCCGCTGGGTCGCGGTGGTCGCAGGTGGGTTGCTCGTGCTCGGTCTCCTCCTCGCGGTGCCCGTCACCGGCGGCGCGACCGCCAGCGAGCGGTCCGCCCGGGTCGTGCCGGCGCGCACGGCCACCGTCGCGACGGCCGCCGACGCCGACGAGGTCCTCGCCTACTGGACCCGGCGCCGGATGGCGGCCGCGCTGCCGCTCGGGCTGGACGCGGCGGGTGATCTGCTCGTCCCCAGGACGGGCGCGGCCCCGCGCACCAGCGCCAGAGCGACGACGTCGACCCCGCGCAGTGCGGGCAAGCTGTTCTTCACGACCCCGGGAGGGGACGCGGTGTGCTCCGCGGCGGCCGTCAACACCGCCCAGAAGAACGTGATCATCACGGCCGCCCACTGCGCGCACACCGGCCCCGGCGGACTGCTGAGCCCCTCGCGCTACTTCACCAACTTCCTCTTCGTGCCGCGCTACCGCAACGGCTCCGCCCCCGACGGCCGCTGGGTCGGCGCCCGCGCCGTGACCCACAGCCAGTGGGTCAGGAACGGCGACCTCGCCTACGACCAGGCGCTGATCGAGGTGCTGCCCCGCAACGGGCGACGCCTGGTCGACGTCGTCGGCGGCAACGGGCTGGCCTGGAACCACCCCCCGCGCCAGACCGACGTCCGGGTGTGGGGCTGGCCCGCGGAGTCGCCGTACAGCGGGGAGTACGCGCACCGCTGCGCCGGGTCGACGTCGTCGTTCGCGGGCAGCGGGGACGCCAAGATCGCGTGCGCCATGAACGGCGGAGCCAGCGGCGGCCCGTGGTACCTGGGCATGCTCTACCGCGACGTCGGCTTCATCTGGGCCATCACCTCCCGGCGCACGACGTCCGGCACGAAGTACCTGATCGCCTACCCGCTCACCGGTGCGATCCGGAACCTCCTCGCCGCGACCCGGGACAGCAGCGCCCTCGCCGCCACCCCTGCGCCGGCCCGACCGGCCATGGCCCACACCACCGGCTCCGCGCCGGCGCCGACGTCCGGGCGGCTGGCCGCGCGGGCGGGAGGCATCCGGTTCCGCGCGGTGCGCCGGCACGAGGGACGCGGCCAAGTCGTGCGCCTGCGGGCCCGCACCACGCGCGACACCAGGATCGTGCTCCGGGTGAAGCTGTCCCGGAGGGCGTCGTGGCAGGTCGTCGACGTCAAGCGGACCAACAGCGACGGGATCGTCGAGTTCCGCCACCGACCGCGCAGGGCGGGCCTGCGCTGGTACCACGTCCGCACCCAGCGGGCGTCCAGCGACCCGGTGCGGGTCCGCGTGCACTGGTGCCCGCTGCCCTACCAGCGCTCGCGCGCCGTCGTCGACGCCATCGACTGCACCAACCCGGCACGCTGAGGCCGGCTCAGAGCGGGACGGCGGCCCGGTGCCGGTGCGGTGCCCCGAACAGCTGCCCGAGGGCGTGCGCGCGCTTGAACACCAGGTGGGCGTCGTGCTCCCAGGTGATCGCGATGCCGCCGTGCAGCTGGATGCACTCGCCGGCCAGGTGCGCCGCCGCCTCGAGGGCGTACGACGCCGCCGACCGGGTCAGCAGCTCGACCTGCGAGGCGTCGGCGCCGGCGTCGGCTCGGGCGTCGGGTCCGGCCCTGCGCTCGGCGATCGCGTACGACGCGGCCCAGCTGGCGGAGCGCGCCAGCTCCGTGCGGCACAGCATCTCCGCCATCCGGTGCTTCAGCGCCTGGAACGACCCGATCGGCCGGCCGAACTGCACCCGCTCCAAGCTGTAGGCCACCGTCATCCGGAGCGCCCGGTCGCAGAGCCCGACCGCGAGCGCCGAGACGGCGGCGGCCCCGACGAGCTCGGCGCGGGCGAGGGCGGCGCGCCCGTCGCCGACCGGGGTCACGCTCGCACCGCCCAGGTCCACCCGCGCCAGGCGGATGCTCTGGTCCATCGACTCGACCCAACGCGGCTCGACCGAGTCGAGGTCGACCTCCACCAGGTCGTCGCCCTGGACGGCCAGCAGGATCGCGACGCGGTCGCCGTCGAGCACGGGCCCGGAGTCGCGCGCGAGGGTCGCGATCTCGCCCGCCGCGATGCGGGGGAGCAGACGCTGCTTCATCTCCTCGTCGCCGCCGGCGAGCAGGGCCTCGGTCGCGACGGTCGTGGCCAGCAGGGGAGAGGGCGCGAGCGAGCGGCCGAGCTCCTCCAGGACCACCGCGGTCTCGAAGAAGGTCGCGCCGACGCCGTCGTACTCCTCGGGGACGGCGAGCGCCGCGACGCCGATCTGCTCGCAGAGCGTGGCCCACAGGGACTCGTCGTGCCCGGCCGGCGAGGTGGAGGCGGCCCGCACGGCCGCCGAGTCGGCGCGCTTGTCGAGCAGGCCGCGGACCGTGGCGGCGAGCTCGGCCTGCTCCTCGCTGAGCGCGAAGTCCATCACTGCGCCCCGGTGAGCGTGTCCAGGATCCGCGCGCGGTGGAACGCGGGCGTCCCCCAGGCGCCGACCAGCGCCCGGATCTTCGTCAGCCAGATGCTGAGGTCGAACTCCTGGGTGTAGCCGATCGCGCCGTGCACCTGCAGGCCGGTGCGGGAGGACAGGTAGGCGGCGTCGGCCGCCATCACCTTCGCCGCGGACACCGCACGGGGTGTCGGGTCGAGGGCGGCGCCGAAGACCAGCGGGCGGGCGAAGTCGAGGGCGATCCGCACGTCGGCGAGCCGGTGCTTGATCGCCTGGTAGGAGCCGATCTCGCGGCCGAACTGCCGACGCTGCTTCGCGTAGCCGACCGAGTCGGCGAGCACCCGCTCGCCCGCGCCGAGGAGCTGCGCGGCCGTGGCCAGGGCCGCCATGTCGAGCGCACCGGCGAGGTCCGTCGCGGCCAGCGCCTCGCCGACCTCCGCGGTGAACAGACGCCGGGTGCGGTCGACCGACGCCCGCTGCCGCTCGCCGGCGGTCGCGGACCACAGGGTCTCCCCGTCGGCGCTGACCACCACCGAGGCGACGTCGGCGTCCAGCGCGTACGGCGCCACGGGCGCCGCTGCTGCGGTCCCGACCGCGCCCTCGGCGACCCGGCCCAGCAGGTCGGCGTCCGCCAGCGCCACGGGCAGGTAGGCCGCGCTCTCCACCCAGGGCCCGGGGACGGCGTGCCGGCCGAGCACCTCGAGCGCGACGACCAGCTCGACGGGGGTGGCGCCCATCCCGCCGGCGTCCTCGTCGACCAGGAGCGCGTTGACGCCCTGCTCGGCGATGCGCCGCCAGAGCTTCAGGCCGGGCGCGGTGTCGCCGTCGGCCCACGCGCGCGCGACGCCGACCGGGTCGCTGCCGGCGACCAACGCGTCGAGCGCCGCGGCGAAGTCGCTCTGGTCGGACGTGAGCTCGAACCTCATCGGCGCTCTCCCCTCGACTCGCGGGGAAGACCGAGGATCCGCTCCGCCACGATGTTGCGCTGGATCTCGTTGGTGCCGGCGTAGATGGGGCCCGACAGCGCGAAGGTGTAGCCGTCGAGCCACCGCGACTCCAGCTCGGCGTCGGGGCCGAGCAGGTCGAGCGCGGTCTCGTGCAGCGCGACGTCGAGCTCGCTCCACCACACCTTGTTGACCGACCCGGCCGCGCCGACGTCGCCGCCGGCCGCGAGCCGGGTCACCGTCCCCCAGGTGTAGAGCCGGTAGGCCTCGGCCTTGAGCCACGCGTCGACGACGGCGTCCGCGGCGCGGGGGTCCGGGCGCTCGCCGTACAGCGCGACGAGCCGGTCGGCCGCCGCGGTGAACCGGCCGGGGGAGCGCAGCGACAGGCCGCGCTCGTTGCCGGCGGTGCTCATCGCCACCCGCCAGCCGTCGCCGGGCGCTCCGAGCACGTCGGCATCGGGCACGAAGACCTCGTCGAAGAACACCTCGGCGAAGCCGGCCTCGCCGTCGAGCTGGGCGATCGGCCGCACGGTGACGCCGTCGGCGTCGAGCGGGAAGAGGAAGTAGGTCAGGCCGTGGTGGCGCGCCGCCTCCGGGTCCGAGCGGAACAGCCCGAAGCCCCAGTGGGCGAACGCCGCTCGCGACGACCAGGTCTTCTGGCCGTTGAGCACCCAGCCGCCGCGGTCGTCGTCGCGCCGTGCGGTCGACTTCAGGGACGCCAGGTCGGAGCCGGCCTCGGGCTCGCTCCAGCACTGCGCCCAGATCCGCTCGCCGGTGGCCATCGACGGGAGGAACCGGTCCTGCTGCTCCTTGGTGCCGTGCTCGAAGATGATCGGAGCGAGCAGGAAGATGCCGTTCTGGGACACGCGGCCCGGAGCGCCGGCGCGGTAGTACTCCTCCTCGAACACCACCCACTCCACGAGCGAGGCGTCGCGGCCGTGGTAGTCCCGCGGCCAGGACACCACCGACCAGCGGTCCGCGGCGAGCCGGGCCTCCCACTCCTGGTGGGCCGCCCAGCCCTCGGCGGTGTCCATCGACGGCAGCGGCTCGGCCGGCACGTTCGCGGACAGCCACTCCCGGGCCTCGGCCTGGAAGGCCAGCTCGGACTCACTCAGCTCCAGATCCACTACCTGTTCCTCAGCTCGTTCTTGAGCACCTTGCCCCCGAGGTTGCGGGGCAGGGCATCGACCATCTCGACCTGGCGCGGCACCTTGAAGTTCGCCAGGCGCTCCCTGGCGAACGCCACGACGTCGGCCTCGGAGAGCTCGGCGCCGGTGGCGCGGACCACGAACGCCTTCCCGACCTCGCCCATCCGCTCGTCGGGCACGCCGACGACAGCGGCGTCGACCACGCCGTCCATCCGCAGCAGGGTCTGCTCCACCTCGGCGGGATAGACGTTGAAGCCGCCGGAGATGTACATGTCCTTGAGCCGGTCGGTGATCCGCAGGTTGCCCTGGTCGTCGAGGGTGCCCACGTCGCCGGTGTGCAGCCAACCGTCCTCGTCGATCGCCTCGGCGGTGGCCTGCGGGTCGTCGAGGTACCCCTGCATCACGAAGTCGCCACGCACCAGCAGCTCGCCCGCTCCGTGCTCGTCGGGGTCCAGGATCCGGGTCTCCATCCCCGGGATCGCGCGTCCGCACGTGCTCGCGACCAGCTCGGGCGGATCGCCGTGACGAGCCATCGTCACCACGACCGCCTCGGTCATCCCGAAGGCGGTGACGACGGTGTCGAAACCGAGGTCGGCGAGCATCCGCTCCACGAGCACCACCGGGACGACGGCCGCTCCGGTGACGGCCAGCCGCAGCGACCCGAGGTCGTGGTCGGCGCGCTGGGGAGCCGCGAGGAGCGACTGGTAGATCGTCGGTGCGCCGGGGAGGACCGAGATCGCCTCGTCCTGGATGAGGCGCAGGACGCGGTCGACGTCGAAGGTGGCCACCGGGTAGAGCGTCGCGCCCGTGGTGAGGCCGGTGACGATGCCGACCTTGTAGCCGAAGGAGTGGAAGAACGGGCTGATCACCAGGTAGCGGTCGTCGGCGGTGACGCCGCCGATCTCGCCCCAGATCCGCGAGACGTTCACCGTCTGCCGGTGGGCGGTCATCGCACCCTTCGGGCGTCCGGTGGTGCCGGAGGTGAAGAGGATGTCGGCGATGTCGTCGGGGGAGACCGCGTCGGCGCGGGCCTCGACGGCGGCCTCGTCGACCGCGGCGCCACGCTCCACCAGTGCCGGCAGGTCCGCGATGTCGATGATCTCGCGGACCTGGGCCAGCGGCGAGGCGGCCCGCAGGTCCGCGACTTGGGTGCGCCCGAGGAAGCCGTCCGCGACCACGACGACCGCGGCGCCGGAGCGGTCCACGATGTCGGCGGCCTCGTGGCCGGTGTAGCGGGAGTTGAGCGGCACCAGGGTGCCGCCGGCGTACGTCGCGGCCAGGGCCGCCACCACCCAGTCCAGGCTGTTGGGAGCCCAGAGCGCCACCCGCCCGCCGGGCTCGAGCCCGGCCGCGACGTAGCCGCGGGCCGTGCGGCGCACGGCGTTCAGGAGGCCGGCGTAGCTCAGGGTGCGGCCGGCCTCGGTGTCGACGTACGCCGCCTTGTCGGCGAACCGCTCCGCGGCCTCCCGCAACGCTGCGGGGATGGTGTCGCTCACCGCGCGCTCTCCTTCTCGACGGGCCTACCAAGCATTTGCTTGGTATGGCACTGTACACCTGTCGCCGCCGACCAGGAGAGCACGCCATGACCCACCGCGTCGTCCACATCGCCACCGGCAACGTCGGCCGGATCGCCCTGGCGCAGCTGATCGAGGATCCCCGGTTCGAGCTGGTCGGGCTGGTCGTCGCCAGCCCGGACAAGGTCGGGCGGGACGCCGGTGAGCTGGCCGGCCTCGACGTGACGACCGGGGTCACGGCGACCGACGACCTCGCCGCGGCGCTGGCCGCCGGCCCGGACTGCGCGGTCTACTGCGCGCTCGCGGAGACCCGGTTCTTCGAGGCGCTGGACGACCTGCGGACGATCCTGGCCGCCGGCGTCAACGTCGTCGCGTCCTCGCCGGTGCCGATGGTCTATCCCTGGGGCCTGCTGCCCGACAGCATGATCGAGCCGTTCGAGGAGCTCTGCCGCGAGCACGGCGTGAGCCTGTTCGCCACCGGGGTGGACCCCGGGTGGGCCAACGACCTGCTGCCCTTCGCGATCGCGAGCACCTGCCAGTCCGTGGAGCAGGTGCGCTGCTACGAGATCGCCGACTACGCGACGTACGACGGCGGGCCGGTCATGTTCGACGTGATGGGCTTCGGCCGGCCGGTCGGCGACCTGCCGATGCTCTTCCAGCCCGGCATGCTGGCATCGGCCTGGGGCGTGACCATCCGGCAGCTCGCGGCCGGCTTCGGCCTCGAGCTCGACGACATCACCGAGTGGTTCGAGCAGGAGCCTGCACCCGAGGCGTTCGACGTCGCCGTCGGCACCATCCCGAAGGGCGGCGTCGCGGCGGTGCGGTTCACCATCACGGGCATGGTGGGCGACAGGCCGGTGATCGTCGTCGACCACACCACCCGGTTGCGGGGCGACCTCCGGCCGGACTGGCCGCAGCCGGCCCAGGCCGGCGGGTCCTACCGCGTCGAGATCCAGGGCGAGCCGTCGTACGTCGTCGACGTGAGCCCGTCCAGCCGCAAGGGCGACCACAACTACGCCGCGATCGCGGCCGGCGCGGGTCGCATCGTCAACGCCATCCCGGACGTGGTGGCGGCGGCGCCGGGCATCCGCACCACGCTCGACCTGCCGTTCAACACAGCGAAGGGTGTCTTCGCCACGACGCTGGGTCGGCGGGCGAACGGATAGAACGTGTTCCAGTTTTCGGATAGGTTGCGGCCATGGGACGTGTAGCAGGCAAGGTCGCGCTGGTCACCGGCGGCGCGCGGGGGATCGGCGCCGCGAGCGCCCGGATGCTCGTCGCGGAAGGGGCGCGCGTGCTGCTGGCCGACGTGCTCGACGACGACGGCAAGGCACTGGCCGACGAGCTCGGCGACGCCGCGCGCTACGTGCACCTCGACGTCACCCGCGAGGAGGAGTGGCGGGCGGCCGTCGAGGCGGCCACGACCGAGTTCGGCAGGCTCGACGTGCTCTTCAACAACGCCGGCATCGCCAACGGCGGCCAGCTGCAGCGGTTCGACATGGCGAAGTGGCAGCAGATCATCGACGTCAACCTCACCGGCCCGTTCCTCGGCATGCGGACCTGTGCCGACGCGATGATCGCCGCCGGCGGCGGGTCGATCATCAACACCTCCTCCATCGAGGGGCTGCGCGGCACACCGTGGGCCCACGGGTACGTCGCCTCCAAGTGGGGGCTGCGCGGGCTGACCAAGTCGGTCGCGATGGAGCTCGCCCCCCACAACATCCGGGTCAACTCCATCCACCCCGGGCTGATCCGCACGCCGATCACCGAGGGCATCCCCGACGACATGATCCCGATCCCGCTGGGCCGGGTGGGCCAGCCCGACGACGTCGCCTCGTTCGTGGTCTTCCTGGCCAGCGACGAGTCGTCCTTCGCCACCGGGTCGGAGTTCGTGATGGACGGCGGCACGGTCAACCAGATCCCGCACAAGGCCTAGGCTGACCTACCAAGCATTTGCTTGGTAGGCTGGCGTCGTGGACCTGACCGAGAGCGCCGAGGACCGCGCCTTCCGCGCCGAGATCCGCGAGTGGCTCGGCGACCACCTGGTCGGCGAGTGGGCCGCGCTGAAGGGCCTCGGCGGCCCCGGCCGCGAGCACGAGGCCCACGACGAGCGGCTCGCCTGGAACCGGCACCTCGCCGAGCACGGCTGGACCGCCCTCGGCTGGCCCGAGGAGCACGGGGGGCGGGGGCTGTCGCTGTGGCAGCAGGTGATCTTCCACGAGGAGTACGCGCGCGCCGACGCCCCGGCCGGCGTCAACCACCTCGGCGAGCAGCTGCTGGGCCCGACCCTGATCGCGTTCGGCACGGAAGCGCAGCAGAAGCGGTTCCTGCCGGAGATCGCGGCCGTCCGTGAGCTGTGGGCGCAGGGCTACTCCGAGCCGGGGGCCGGCTCCGACCTCGCCAACGTGCAGACCCGGGCCCGGCTCGACGAGGCGTCCGGCGAGTGGGTCGTGGACGGGCAGAAGGTGTGGACGTCGCTGGCCCACCTCTCCGACTGGTGCTTCGTCGTCGCCCGCACCGAGCCGGGCTCCCAGCGCCACCACGGCCTCTCCTTCCTCCTCGTGCCGCTGGCGCAGGAGGGCGTCGAGATCCGGCCGATCGAGCAGCTCACCAGCGGCTCGGAGTTCAACGAGGTCTTCTTCACCGGCGCCCGGACGCCCGCCGGCCTGGTGGTGGGCGAGCCCGGCCAGGGCTGGTCCGTCGCGATGGGCCTGCTCGGCTTCGAGCGCGGCGTCTCCACCCTGGGCCAGACGGTCGGGTTCGCGCGGGAGCTGGCCAGCGTGGTCGCCCGCGCGAAGGACAACGGCAGCATCGACGACCCGATCGTCCGCGACCGGCTGGCGCGGCTGAAGACCGAGCTCGCCGTGATCCGCAGCTTCGCGCTGCGCTCGCTCGCCCTCGTGGAGGGCGGGCAGGACTCCGCGGCCGGCGGGGGAGCGGGCTCGATCTTCAAGCTGGCCTGGGCGACCTGGCACCGCAGGCTCGGCGAGGTCGCGATGGACGTGGCCGGCCCCGCCGGCCTGCTCGCACGGGAGTCGTCCGCGCCGTCGTACGACCTCGACGAGCAGCAGCGGCTCTTCCTCTTCTCCCGCGCCGACACCATCTACGGCGGCAGCGACGAGATCCAGAAGAACATCCTCGCCGAGCGGGTGCTCGGCCTACCGAAGGAGCCCCGCGGATGACCGCGACCCGCCCGGAGCAGCCCACCCCCGACTACGTCCCGGGCCACGACCTGCTGGCCGGCAAGGTGGTGGTGGTGACGGCGGCCGCCGGTGCCGGCATCGGCGCCGCGGTCGTCCGCCGCGCGCTGGAGGAGGGCGCCCGGGCGGTGGTGTTCAGCGACACCCACGAGCGCCGGCTCAAGGAGGCCGAGGAGGCGCTGGCGGGGGAGTTCGGCGCCGACCGCGTGCGGCAGCTGGTCTGCGACGTGACCAAGGAGGAGCAGGTCACGGCACTGCTGGATGCCGCCGACGAGCTGGGCGGGGTCGACGTGATGGTCAACAACGCCGGGCTCGGCGGGACCGCGAGCATCCTCGAGATGACCGACGACGAGTGGGCCCGGGTCCTCGACATCACCCTCACCGGGACGTTCCGCGCCACCCGCGCCGTCGGCCGCCGGTTCGTCGAGGCGGGCAAGAAGGGTGTGATCGTCAACAACGCCTCGGTCATCGGGTGGCGGGCGCAGGAGGGCCAGGCCCACTACGCCGCGGCCAAGGCCGGCGTGATGGCCCTGACCCGGTGCGCTGCCCTCGACCTCGCGCCCCACGGCATCCGGGTCAACGCGGTGGCGCCCAGCCTCGCGATGCACCCCTTCCTCGAGAAGGTGACGTCGGCGGAGCTGCTGGCCGAGCTCAAGCAGCGCGAGGCGTTCGGCCGGGCCGCCGCCCCCTGGGAGGTCGCGAACGTGATGGTCTTCCTGGCGAGCGACTACTCGTCGTACCTCACCGGCGAGGTGATCTCCGTGAGCAGCCAGCATGCCTGACCCGGCAGCGAGCGCGACCCAGAGCGGCCCGACCACCCGACGGGAGGAGCTGCTCGCGATCGCCGCGCGCCTCTTCGCCGAGAAGGGCTTCCGCAACACCACCGTCCGCGACATCGCAGACGCGGCCGGCATCCTCTCCGGCAGCCTCTACCACCACTTCGACTCCAAGGAGTCGATGGTCGACCAGATCCTGTCCACCTTCCAGGAGGAGCTCTTCGGGCAGTACGACGAGATCCTCGCCAGCCCCGACGACGCGCGCACCAAGCTCGAGCGGGCCGTCCGGGTGTCGTTCGAGGCGATCGACAAGCACCCGCACGAGGTCGCGATCTACCAGAACGACGCCGACCACCTGGGGAGCTTCGAGCGGTTCGGCTACCTCGCCGACCGCAACGTCCAGTCGCGCCAGGTGTGGCTCACCCTGATCGAGGAGGGCATCCGCACCGGCGTGCTCCGCGCGGACCTCGACGTCACGCTCACCTACCGCTTCATCCGCGACACCGTGTGGGTCGCCGTCCGGTGGTACCGCCCCGGCGGCGGCCTCACCCACACCGACATCGCCGACCAGTACGTCCGGATCCTGCTCGACGGGATCGCCAACGAGAGGAACACCCATGCCTGAGGCCTACATCGTCGACGCGGTCCGGACCGCCGTGGGCAAGCGCGGCGGCGCGCTCGCCGGCGTGCACTCCGCCGACCTCGGCGCCCACACGCTCGCCGCCCTGGTGGAGCGCACCGGTGTCGACCCGGGCGCCGTCGACGACGTGATCCTCGGCTGCTGCGACACCATCGGCTCGCAGGCCGGCGACGTCGCGCGCACCGCCTGGCTGGTCGCCGGGCTTCCCGACCACGTCCCGGGCGTGACGATCGACCGCCAGTGCGGCTCCTCGCAGCAGGCGGTGCACTTCGCGGCCCAGGGCGTCATGTCGGGCACCCAGGACCTCGTCGTGGCCGGTGGCGTGCAGAACATGAGCGCGATCCCGATCTCCGCCGCCATGATCGTCGGCCAGCAGTACGGCTTCTCCACCCCGTTCGCCGAGTCGCCCGGCTGGCTGAAGAGGTACGGCGACCAGGAAGTCAGCCAGTTCCGGTCCGCCGAGATGATCGCGGAGAAGTGGGACATCTCCCGGCAGGACATGGAGGCCTACGCCCTGGCGTCGCACGAGCGGGCTCGCGCGGCCATCGCCGAGGGCCGGTTCGACCGCGAGATCGTGCCGATGGTGCTGGAGGACGGTTCCACCTTCGACACCGACCAGTGCCCTCGGGAGACGTCCCTGGAGAAGATGGCCGGGCTCGAGCCGCTCGCCCCCGGCGGCCGGATCACGGCCGCCGTCGCCTCCCAGATCTGCGACGCGTCCTCGGCGATGCTGATCGCCTCCGAGGCGGCGGTGGAGCGGCACCGGCTCACGCCCCGCGCCCGCGTCGTACACCTCTCGGTGCGCGGGGACGACCCGGTGTGGATGCTGACCGGCCCGATCGGCGCGACGAAGGCGGCGCTCGCGAAGACGGGCATGTCGATCGACGACATCGACCTGTTCGAGTGCAACGAGGCGTTCGCGTCGGTGGTGCTGGCCTGGATGAAGGAGACCGGGGCGCCGCACGAGAAGGTCAACGTCAACGGCGGCGGGATCGCGCTCGGGCACCCCATCGGCGCGACCGGGACCCGGCTGATGACCACGCTGCTCAACGAGCTCGAGCGGACCGGCGGGCGCTACGGGCTGCAGACGATGTGCGAGGGCGGTGGCCAGGCCAACGTCACGATCATCGAGCGACTGGGCTGACGCGACTCGATCAGCCGGCTCAGCCGGTGTGCCGGGTCCGCCGCTGGGCGGCGAACACGAACCGGCGGATCACGTCGCCGTGGACCGACGGGTCGTCGAAGGCGAGCGCGACACCGGTGCTGCCGCCGGCGAACGCGACGTGGCGGACGACGACCGCGGGGTGCGCGAGGGCGAGACCGTCGATCTTGATGGTCGAGTCGACCTCGCTGCCCACCGGCGGCAGCTGACCCCGCACGATGCCGAGGAGGCCGCCCTCGCTGAGGTCGACGACGACGCCTGGGGACTCGTGGTGCACGGGCTCGGCCGGCGCGTCCGTCGTACCGCCGTCGGGACCGGCGGTCTCGTCGGTGGCCGGCGGCTCGGCGACCCAGGCGATGCTGAGCGGCACCGACACCGGGGCGCGGAAGTAGGCGCGGTCCTGCAGGCGGGTCGCGGGACCCGCAGGGCGGACCAGCCACACCTGGCCGTAGTCGCGACGGGACGGGCGGGTCGTGACGGCGCACTCCATCCGCCCCAGCGGATAGGTCCAGGCGATCGTGGCGTCGAGGTGGTGCACCAGCGGGTCCAGGTCCGGCGGGCAGGACACCACGAGCAGCTGGGCGCCCTCGTCGGTCTCCAGGTCGAGCACCTTGGTCTCCCGCACCACGGCGTCCCCGACCGTCGGATGCAGCCTGAGCTCGACCGTCTGCAGCACCTGGGGGTGGCTCTCGGGCGCGCGTTGGTGCCGGGCGGATGCGGGCATGCCGATCTCGTCGGCAGCGCGGGCGCCGATCTGAGCGCGGCGGCTGCGTCCGATCAGAGGCAGGTCCACCAGATGCCCACGGCGCCCGGGAGCAGGCCCAGCAGCAGCCAGGGTGAGAGCGGTCGGCGGCCGTTGAGCACCAGGGTCCCCGCGATCCCGCCCACCATGAACGCGGAGGCGATCAGGTTCAGTGCCACCTTGGCGTCCAGCCGGTCGTCGTGGACGTGGTCGGCAGCGATCACGAAGCCCACCGAGAGGTGGAGGATGGTCGTGATCACCAGTGCCGAGACGATCCGGCGCTGGACCCGCTGCAGACGCTCGAGGTCCCGCGGGTCCGGCGCCTTGCGCGGGGCCGTCGGGTCCATCAGGTGCCGCCGCCGGGTGACCGCGGGAGGGTTGCTCGGAGTCGGCGGCTGGTTCACCTCTCCAGGTTAACCAGTGGCACACCGCGGCGGGGCCGCGCATCCTTGGCTGTCATGGAGATCACCCCCTTCGGCCCCGACGACGTGGCCGACCTGTCCGCTTGGGCCGAGCTGGTCAACACCATCAGCAGGCACGACTCGCCGTGGGAGCGGCTCGAGACGGCCTCGTCGGGTGCCGCACGGTTCCGGCACGGCTGGGACGGCGAGCCGGACACGCCGTACCTCGCGCGGCGGGGCGAGGACGTCGTCGGCTGGGGCGCCATCGGCACCAGCGGGCGCGACAACCTGCACCTCGCGTGGCTGCGGGTCGCCGTCCACCCCGACCACCGGCGTCAGGGGATCGGCACGGCCCTGCTCGAGACACTGCTCGAGGAGGCGCGGCGTCGCGGACGGACCAGCGTGGGAGCCGAGGGCTGGGAGTCCGACGCGGCCGACGCCTTCGCGAAGCGGCATGGCTTCGACCGCAAGCTGTCGAGCATCAACCGCCGGCAGTTCCTCTCCGACGTCGACTGGCCCGGTGTGGACGAGAGGTACGCCGCCGCCCTGCCCCACGCCGCGGACTACGCCCTCGAGCGCTGGACGGCCCCGACTCCGGACGACCGCCTCGACGACCTGGCCGAGATGGCGTCCGCGATCAACGACGCCCCGCTCGACGACCTCGAATACGAGGACGAGGTCTTCACCGCCGAGCGGATGAAGGCGTACGAGACGGCCGTGGCCGGGCACGACGAGCGCCTCTACCGCGTCGTCGCCCGCCACGTTCCCTCCGACGCGCTGGTGGCACAGTCGGTGGTGGCGGTGCGCTCCGACGACCCCACCTGGGGGGAGCAGCACGACACCTCCGTCGTGCGGGCCCACCGCGGTCACCGCCTCGGTCTCCTGGTGAAGGTCGAGATGCTCCGCTGGCTGCGCGAGGCCGAGCCCCAGCTGGCCACCGTGAACACCTGGAACGCCGAGTCCAACGACCACATGATCGGGGTGAACGAGATCCTCGGCTATCGCGTCATGGGACGCGAGTGGGCCTACCAGCGGTCGCTCTGACGCGGGGGCGGCTGTGCGGAGAGCTAGGCTGCGGTCGACTGCCGCGGGGCTGCGGTTTTCGGGCTCTTGTGACGTTTCCGTGGGTGGTTGATCGCGCCTGAACGGCCACACGCCGCTCCAGGCCTAGGTTTCTGGCTTGTCGAAGGTCAGTCACCAAAGAGCGAGGAACGGCGTGCGGTCAGCAAGCCTATGGCGCGCCCTGTTGGGCGTCGAGAACACCGTCATCGAAGAGATCGAGTTCGACGAGGAAGCCGAGATCGTCGTGGCCCATGTCCGGCCCCGGCGCGCGTCCCGGGGTCGCTGCGGGGCGTGCGGGGCTCGGGCTCCGTGGTACGACCGCGGCGAGGGTCGTCGCCGTTGGCGGGGCCTGGACCTGGGTGCGGTCGAGGTGTTCCTCGAGGCTGACGCGCCGCGGGTGAACTGCCCGGTCCACGGGCCGACGGTGCGGCAGGTGCCGTGGGCCCGGCACGCTGCCGGCCATACGCTGGCCTTCGACCAGCAGGTTGCCTGGCTGGCCACCCAGTGCTCCAAGAGCGCGATTACCGAGCTGATGCGGATCGCGTGGCGCACGGTCGGGTCGATCATCACCCGGGTGTGGGCCGATACCGGCGGCCAGGTCGACGCCTTCGCAGGGTGCGGCGGATCGGGATCGACGAGATCTCCTACAAGCGCAACTACAAGTACCTGACCATCGTGGTCGATCACGACACCGGCCGACTGGTCTGGGCCGGCGTCGGCCGCGACAAGGCCACCGTGCGGTCCTTCTTCGACGCCCTCGGCGACGAGCGCTGCGCCCAGATCACCCACGTCTCCGCTGACGGTGCGGACTGGATCGGGCAGGTCGTCGCCGAACGCTGCCCCAACGCCGTGCGATGCGCGGACCCGTTCCACGTCGTGAAGTGGGCCAGCGCGGCACTCGATGAGGTCCGCCGGCAGGCTTGGAACGCCGCCCGGGCCGACACCAGGACCCTGCGCGCCCGCAGAGCTGCCGGTCGCACGAACCGTTCCGAGGGCCATGCGAAGGCGTTGAAGAACTCCCGGTTCGCCCTGTGGAAGAACCCCGAGAACCTCACCACCCGCCAAGCCGCGAAGCTGGCGTGGATCGCGAAGGCCGAGCCGACCCTGTACCGCGCCTACCTGCTCAAGGAAGCGCTCCGGCTGGTGTTCCAGCTGCCCTACGGGGAAGCAGTCGTGGCGCTCGACGCCTGGATCGACTGGGCGCGCCGGTGCCGGATCGAACGGTTCGTGAAGCTGCAGCGCACGATCGTGACCTACCGGACCGAGATCCTCGCCTCGATCGAGCACGGCCTGTCCAACGGCCTCATCGAATCGGTCAACACCAAGATCCGACTCATCACCCGCATGGCCTTCGGCTTCGCCAGCCCCGCCGCCCTCATCGCCCTCGCGATGCTGAACCTCGGCGGCCACCGACCCGTCCTACCCGGCCGATGACCCACGGATCAGTCAGAAGGGCCGGTTTTCGTAGGTGGTGCCGGTCCGAAAGGGCTTTTTACGGCGGCAAGCTTCGCGATCCGTCGGGTTGCGTTGCCGGCCTCCGTCTCGTAGGGCGGGGTCCCCAGTTTGTGCCACTTTCCGTCCACAGCGTCGGATGGGGAATCGCCTGTCCCCAGGCGGGTTTCCGGCTCGGGGTTGTGTCGGTGGCTGGTGCTTGGATGGGTGTCATGGAGCTCGGGAACGACAGCGACGCGGAGGGGCAGTTCGACGGCTGCTCGACCGTCGAGCTGCTGGCCCACGCGGCGGGTGAGGTCCGGGCCCGACGCGCCTCGCTGATCCGGGAGTGGCAGGTGATCACCGCCTGGGCCGACCAGAACATCGTCGACTGCGAGGAAGGTGCCGCGACCCTCATCGAGGGGTACGTGGACACCGGGGTCCCGATCGCCGGCCCGGGCGCACCACTGGTGTCGGAGTTCGCGTTGATGGAGCTGATCGCCACCCTCGAGCGGACCCCGGACGGTGGCCGCGCCTACGTCGGCCGGGTCATCGGGTGTGCGTGGCGACTCAAGCGGATCTACGCCGCCGTGCTGGCCGGGCGCTGTTTGCCGTGGAAGGCCGAGCGGGTCGCCGACCTCACCCACGACCTCAGCCTCGAGGCCGCTGCGCACGTCGACCGCAAGCTCGCCCCGCACATCCGGTCCTGCTCGTGGCGGGAGGTCGAGCACCACATCGACGAAGCCATGACCCTCTACGACCCCGACGCCGCCGAGGCCCGGCGTGAGGCGTCGTCGGACTCCCGGCGGTTCGACGTCCACCTCGACCATCTCACCGACGGCGTCGTGCACGTCGACGGGATCCTCGACGCCGCGGATGGTGCCGACCTCGACACCGCCGTCAACCGCCGCGCCGTGCTGCTCGCGAAGCTCGGCCACGACGGGTCCCTCGACGTGCGGCGGGCGGTCGCGGTCGGCGACCTCGCCCGTGCGGACCTGACCCTCGACCTCGAGACCGTCGACGAGTCCACCGGCGAGATCACCACCGCATCCCGCGGCCGGAAGGCCGTCCTCAACGTGCACGTCTCGGATGCCGCCATCACCAGCGCTACTGGCGAGACTGCTGCTCCGGTGGGGCGGTGGGAGGACCAGCAACGCCCGATCTCGGTCGCGCAGATCAAGGAGTGGCTGTCCGCGGCCGGGACGACGGTGGTCGTGCGGCCGGTGATCGACCTCGCCGGGCACATCCCGGTGGACTCCTACGAGATCCCCGACCGTCACCGCCAGCAGGTCGAGCTGCGCGACCACCATTGTGCGTTCCCGTGGTGTGGCCGCCGCGCAAGTCGCTGCGACCTCGACCACGCCCTCCCGTACAACCAGGGCGGGGTGACGTGTCCGTGCAACCTCGTCCCCGCCTGCCGGGCCCATCATCGGGCGAAGACGTTCTCCACCTGGCGCTACGTGATCGTCCAGCCGGGGACCTATCTGTGGATCACTCCGAACGGGCGGCACTTCCTGGTCGACCACACCGGCACCCGCACCCTCGACCCACCCGTCGCCGTCGACCAGGCCGTGCACGGCCCACCGCCCGACCACGACGCCCGGACCTGGCCCATCCAGACCGGCCCACCCTGCCCCGGCTAGGCACCACGCCCCGCACCCCGCCCTCGGCGGGGCTGTGGGTGCGCCGGTCGAGACGGATCCGCCTCCCCGCCTGAGGTCGTACGGCGCCCGCGCTGGGACCCCCGTGGGGCGGACGCCGGTCGCGACTCCGGACGGACTCGGCAGGGCCGCGGACTTCCTAGCGTTCCGTACCATGAGCAGACTCCACCCGACCGCCCAGCGGGCTGCCCCACCGGTGCCGCCGTTCGCGCCCCCGCGTCTGCCGCATGGCGTGGTCCATGCCTCCGTGCTCGCCGCCCTGCTCGCGGTGCTCGCAGCGGTGACCTTCGTCGTACGCGAGGACGTGTTCACCGCGGCGGCCGCTGCTGCGACGGTCGTCGCTGGAGCCGGCTGTCCGCCACATAGCCGACGCGGGCGTGCTCACCCTGGTCGGCGCCGTGGTCATCGTCGCGGTCGGGTGCTGGCTCCGGGAGCGGCGCGCGTTCCACCGCCTCACAGGGGCGGGCGTCGGGGTGGTCGGTGCCTACGCGGTGAGCGAGCTGGTCAAGCTCCTGGTCCAGGAGGAGAGGCCGTGCCGGGCGCTGGACGTCTCGACGGTTCTCGCCTGCCCAGGGACAGGGGACTGGTCGTGGCCGTCCAACCACGCGACGGTGGCCGCGGCGCTGGCGGTCGCGTGCTTCTTCGCCGTACCCCGGCTCGTGTGGCTCGTGGCGCCGTTGGCTGCGTTGGTCGCTGCCGCCCGAGTCGCCGCCGGAGTCCACTACGCCCACGATGTCCTCGCCGGGCTGGCCCTCGGTGTCGTGGGGGTCACGGTCGCCGTCGTGGCCCTGCACCGGGCGCGGGGCCACGCCGGTCAGCCGTAGCGGTGGCTCTTCGCCGCGTGGCCCTTCTCGCGGGTGCAGGTCCGGCCGCCCATGTTGCGGTGACCGCAGAGCTCGTCGTCGGCGCCGGGCTCCGGCGGGGGAGCCACGGCGGGTCTCGGCTTCACCGGCTGCGCGCGGCTGGCCGGCGTCGTGGCGTTCTTCGCCGCCCGGGCCTGGTCCTGGGCGTAGCGCGCCTCGCGCATCGCGCGCAGCGCGTCCATCTTGCTCATCGGCTCTTCACCCGGCAGACCCTAGTGACGGCAGCCGACACTTCCTCGCAGGCCCGCCGCGTCACACGACGTACGACGCCGCTCGGCGGAGCTCCTCCGCGGCGCGGGTGACGATCCGGTCGACCAGCTCCTCGCAGGTGGGGAGGTCGTCGATCACGCCGACGACCTGGCCGCTCGCGAGCACGCCGGCGGACGTGTCGCCCTCGACGAGGCCGGCGCGCAGCATGGTGGGGGTGTTGGCGGCCAGCGCCATCTGGCCGAGCGTGCGTCCTTGCTGCCTCTTCATCTCGCGCCCGTCCTTGAGCATCTCGGTCCACGACATGCCGGAGGACCTCTTGAACTCGAGGGTGCGGCGCAGCGTCGGTCCCATCCGTCGGACTGCGGAGGTGTTCTCGAGCTCCTCGACGAGGTCCGTGCGAAGCATGCGGTGCGGCATGCCGTCGACCTTGGCGGTCACGACTGTGTCGGTGAGGCCGCGCTCGAGGTAGAGCTGCTTGACGGCGTCGGGGACCGCCGAGTCCTTGGTGAGCAGGAAGCGGGTGCCCATCCCGACGCCGGCGGCGCCGTACGACAGCGCGGCCGCCAGGCCGCGACCGTCGAAGAACCCGCCGGCGGCGACGACCGGGATGTCGACGGCGTCGAGCACGGTGGGCAGGAGCAGCGTGGTCGGGATCGGCCCGGTGTGGCCGCCGCCCTCGCCGCCTTGCACCATCACCGCGTCGGCGCCCCAGGACGCGACCTTCTTCGCGTGCTTCGCCGCGCCGATCGACGGCATCACGACGATGTCGTGCTCCTTGAGCTTGGCGATCAGCTCGGGCTTCGGCGCCAGCGCGAAGGACGCCAGCCTGACATCGTGGTCGATCAGCAGCTGGCAGCGGTCCGCGGCGTCGCCCGCGTCGGCCCGCATGTTGACGCCGAACGGGCGGTCGGTGCGGCTCTTCACCTCGACGATCGCCTTCTCCAGCTCGGCGAAGGTCATGGTCGCGGAGGCGAGGATCCCGAGCCCGCCGGCGTTCGCCGTCCCGGAGACCAGGCGGGGGCCGGAGACCCATCCCATCCCGGTCTGCACGACCGGGTGGCGCACGCCCACGAGGTCGGTGAGCGGCGTCCGGATCAGCTGCTCGATCACTTCGTGGCCGCCTCGGCGCCCGGCACCTCGCGGAACCGCAGGCCCTTGGGGTCGAGCATCTCCCGGATGATGATCAGCTCCTCGTAGGACGGGGTCCGCGACGTCGGCACGTCCGACGGGACGTCGAGTGCGAACCCGGTCGCCTCCACGACCTCGTCGACGGTCACACCGGGGTGCACCGAGAGGAGCCGGACCGTGTCGTCCGGCCCTCGCACGTCGAGGACGGCGAGGTTGGTGACGATCCGGTGGATGTCGTTGTACTTCGCGGCCGCGGCGCCGGCCGCCCGGGCCCGTGCTGGACCGACGCCGGAGACAATGTCGACCTGCTCGACGAAGACGCGTGGGGAGTGCTTCGGCACCCAGTACGACGTGCGGTTGTTGACCGTGTTGCCCGGCGCGCCCCGCGACCCCAGCAGCTGCCGCTTCGGCTGCGCGAAGTCGCCGATGGCGGAGATGTTCTGGTTGCCGTGGCGGTCCACCTGGGTGGCGCCCATCATCACGTGGCGCCTGCCCCAGGCGACGACGTCGAAGACCCGGCGGAAGGGGATCCAGCCCTCCACTACGTCCTTCCCGCCCAGCGGCGGCACCCCACCGAGGAAGAGCGACTCACCGTCGGAGATCACCAGGTCGGGGTTGGAGGTCAGCTTGGCGAGCCGGACGCCGAGCGTGGGCAGCAGGCCCATCGGGCTCGCGAAGATCTCACCGTCCTCGCTGAACGCGTCGGCGATCGCGGCGGCACAGACGTCCGCGCGGGTCGCTGCAGTGGTCGAGTCGCTCATCGGGCGGTCTCCTCCTGGAAGGACTTCACGGCTGCCTGGTAGGACGCCTCGTCGCCGGCGAGGAACCGGTCGTGGAAGTCCTGCCAGTCCTCGTCCGAGCCGCCGGCCGCGGCGGCGTACGCCTTCTGGAACCGCTCGTCGCGCTCGTAGTCGGGCACGCAGTTGGTGAAGTGTGCGCCGCCCGGCGCCTCGACCACGCCGTCGACCATCATCCGGCTGAGCAGGAGCCGCTGCACCGGGGTGTCGACGGTCAGTCCCGCTGTGTCCACGACCTGCTCGACGCTGACGTACGTCCGGTCCGCCGCCATGGCGAAGAGGTCGTCGAAGTAGGGATCGGGTCCGAGGTACGACGCGTTGCCGTGTGCGTCCGCACGGTTGAGGTGCACGAGCGCCACGTCGAGCTTGAGCGCCGGCACCGCGACCAGCTCCTCCTCGACCCCGTCGGCGTCGGGATAGGGGCTGGTCACGGTGCGCAGCCACGGGTTGTGGACCATCACGTCGGACCCGAGCCCGGCCCGCATCGGCAGGAACGGGAGCCGCTCGGCCGCGGCCTTCAGGCCGGTCTGGAACATGCCCTCGTCGAGCTCGACCACCTCGGGGATCGACTTCGTCTGTCGCGCCCGCTGGAAGTTGGGCTCGAGCGGGATGGTGTCGAGGGAGACGAACGCGTAGACCAGCTTGCGGATCTTGCCGGCGCGGGCGAGCAGGCCCACGTCGGCCCCGCCCCAGCTGACGACCGTGAGGTCGGTGAGGTCGGAGTTGTAGATCGCGCGGACCAGCGCCATCGGCTTGCGCCGGGGACCCCAGCCGCCGAGGCCGACGGTCATCCCGCTCTCGAGGCTGCCGACGACCTCCTCGATCGACATCCGCTTGTCCCGCGGCTTGCGGCTGCTCACTTCCGCTCCTTGCTCTTGTCGGTGCCGGCGAACTCGTCGCGCAGCTCGTCGCTCACGCCTGCCAGGTTGAGCTCGAACGTGAAGCCCTGCTCGAACCGGTAGGACCGGTTGACGTCGATCGGGTCGATCCCGTTGAGCGCCTCCTTGGCGGCGCGGATCACTCGGGTGTCCTTGGCGGCGATCTCGCCGGCGACCGCCAGGGCGGCGTCGTCGAGCCGGTCCCGTGGTACGACCTCGAGCACGGACCCGAACTGCACCAGGTCGGCGGCCTTGATGGTGCGCGCGGTGAAGTAGAGCGTGCGCATCATGTGCTGGGGGACCAGGCGCGCCATGTGGGTGGCGGCGCCGAGTGCACCCTGGTTGACCTCGGGCACGCCGAAGTAGGCGTCGTCGCTCGCCACCACGCAGTCCGCGTTGCCCACGAGCCCGACGCCGCCGCCGACGCAGAACCCGTTGACCGCGGCGACCACGGGCACGGCGCACTCGTAGACCGCCTTGAACGCCGCGTAGCAGCCCCGGTTGGCGCCGAGGAGGGCGTCGAACCCGGTCGAGTGCTGCATCTCCTTGATGTCGACGCCGGCGTTGAAGCCCTTGCCCTCCGCGCGCAGCACGACGACCTTGGTCGCCAGGTCGCGTCCGGCCTCGTCGAGCGCAGCCGCCACGTCGAACCAGCCCTGCACGGTGAGGGCGTTGACCGGGGGAGCGTTCATCGTGACGAGACGGATCCCGTCAGGTCGCAGCTCACTGGTGACCGTCATGCGCCGGAGCCTACCAAGCATTTGCTTGGTATGGTGTCGGGCATGGCTCTCGCCCTCGACCTCTCCGGCCGGATCGCGCTGGTCACCGGCGGTGCGCGCGGCATCGGCCGCGGGATCACCGAGGTGCTGCTGGAGGCGGGCGCCACCGTCGTCACCTGTGGCCGCAGCGACGCCGAGCCGCCGGCCGGTGCCGCGCACCGGGTCTGCGACGTGCGGGACCCGGCGTCGGTGGAGGCCCTGGTGGACGGCATCGTGGCCGACCACGGGCGGCTCGACGTCGTGGTCAACAACGCCGGCGGGGCGCCGTACGCGATGGCGGCCGACGCCTCGCCCCGGTTCCACGACAAGATCGTCGGGCTCAACCTGATGTCGTCGCTCCTGGTGAGCCAGGCGGCCAACCGCCGGATGCAGCAGCAGGACGGCGGGGGGTCGATCGTCAACATCTCGTCCATCTCGGCGAACCGTCCCTCGCCCGGGACCGCTGCCTACGGCGCCGCGAAGGCCGGCGTCGACGCCCTCACCACCTCGCTGGCCCAGGAGTGGGGTCCGCGGGTGCGGGTCAACGCCGTCGACGTGGGACTGGTGCGCACCGCCGACACCGCCGACCACTACGGCGGCGACGAGACCGTCGCCGAGATCGAGCGCACCATCCCCCTCGGACGGATGGCCGACGTCGCCGAGATCGGCCGGGTCGTCGCCTTCCTGGCGAGCGACCTGGCGTCGTACGTCTCCGGCGCGCGCCTCGCCTGCCACGGCGGCGGCGAGCAGCCGATCTTCCTGTACCTGGCCCAGAACGCGCAGAACGCCCAGAACGCCCAGAACCGACCCGACCAGCAACCCGAGGAGACCACGTGAGCAAGCTGTTGGAGGGTCGCGTCGCGATCGTGACCGGCGCAGGCCGCGGCATCGGACGCGCGCACGCGCTGGAGCTCGCCCGGCACGGCGCGAAGGTGGTCGTCAACGACTACGGCGTCTCGCTGGCGGGCGAGGGCACGGGGGAGACCCCCGCCGAGGCCGTGGTTGCGGAGATCGAGGCGATGGGGGGCGAGGCCGTCGTCAACGGCGCCGACGTCGCCGACTTCGCGGCGGCGGAGGCGATGGTGCGGCAGGCGATCGACACCTTCGGCGGGCTGGACATCCTGGTCAACAACGCCGGCTTCGTCCGCGACCGGATGCTGGTCAACACCTCCGAGGAGGAGTGGGACGCGGTGATCCGGGTCCACCTGAAGGGCCACTTCGCGCCGCTGCGCCACGCGGGCGCCTACTGGCGCGCCGAAGCGAAGGAGGGGCGGCAGCGCTCGGCTCGGGTGATCAACACCTCCTCGGGCGCCGGTCTGCAGGGCTCGATCGGCCAGACCACCTACTCCGCCGCCAAGGCCGGCATCGCCGGCATGACGCTGGTCGCCGCGGTCGAGCTCGGCCGGTACGGCGTCACGGTCAACGCGATCGCCCCGGTGGCGCGCACGCGGATGACCGAGGGCGCGTTCGACACCTCCGCCATGCCGCTGCCCGAGGACAACTCGCCGGTGGTCGCCTGGCTGGCGTCGGAGGAGGCGGGCGACGTCACCGGCCGGGTGATCGAGATCGAGGGCGGCAGGATCACCGTCGAGAACGGCTGGACCCACGGACCGTCCGAGGACCGCGGCGCTCGCTGGGACGCCGGCGAGGTGGGCCCCGCACTCCGCAAGCTGATCGGCCAGGCCCCGGCCCCGGAGCCGGTCTACGGCACCACCGGCTGACGGCCGCGCGCGACGCGATACGAAAGTCTTTCGTTTCCTCCCGAATGTGTGTAGCGTCGCCGTGAGTCTGTACCCGCCGTGTCCTGCCCCCGAGAGGTTCCACCGATGACGATTGCCGACGCCGACGTCCAGCTGGACGGCTTCGATCCCACCGACCCCGACATCCTGCGCGAGCGGATGCCGCACGAGGAGCTGCTGGCGCTGCGCAGGACCGCGCCGGTCTCCTGGATCGAGCAGCCCGACCCGACGGCGCGCGCCGGCTTCCTCGACACCGGCTTCTGGGCGCTGAGCAAGCACGAGCACGTGGCGGCGGTCTCGAAGAACCAGACCGACTTCTCGACGTACGAGAACGGCGTGATCATCCGGTTCGCACCGGACATGACCCGCGAGGAGCTGGAACAGACCCGGTTCCTGCTCATCAACCACGACTCGCCCGAGCACACCAAGCTCCGGCAGATCATCTCCCGTGCCTTCACCCCCCGCGGGGTGGCGTCGCTGCACGACGAGCTCAAGCGCCGCGCCGAGCGGATCGTCGACGACGCGCTGGCCAAGGAGAGCGGCGACTTCGTCGTCGACATCGCGGCCGAGCTGCCGCTCCAGGCGATCGCCGACCTGCTCGGCGTGCCGCAGGAGGACCGGGGCAAGCTCTTCGACTGGTCCAACCAGATGCTGTCCTACGACGACCCGGAGCTCGGCGGCGACCAGATGACCGCCTTCATGGAGATCCTGGCCTACTCGATGGCTCTCGCCGACGAGCGCCGGCGCAACCCGCAGGAGGACATCATCACCAAGCTGGTGACCGCCGACGTCGACGGCAACGGCCTCACCGACGACGAGTTCGGGTTCTTCATGATCCTGCTCGCGGTCGCCGGCAACGAGACGACGCGCAACGCGATCACCCACGGGATGAAGGCGTTCATCGACAACCCCGACCAGTGGGAGCTCTTCAAGCGCGAGCGTCCCGACACCGCGGTCGACGAGATCATCCGCTGGGCCACGCCGGTCACGGTGTTCCAGCGCACCGCCATCAACGACGTGGAGATCGGCGGCCAGCAGGTTCGGGCCGGCCAGCGGGTGGGCCTGCTCTACGCGAGCGCGAACTTCGACGAGGACGTCTTCGAGGACCCGTTCACCTTCAACGTGCTCCGGGACCCGAACCCCCACCAGGCCTTCGGCGGCCACGGTGCGCACTACTGCATCGGCGCCAACCTGGCCCGGCTCGAGGTCAAGCTGATCTTCAACGCCCTGGCCGACCGCGACGCCCGGATCAGCCTGCTCGGTGAGCCGACGAAGCTGCGCAGCGCCTGGATCAACGGCGTGAAGGAGATGCCCGTCTCCTACCGCTGAGCCGCGCCACAACAGAATTCGTCGTCTCTCCCGCCGGGAGGCGACGAATTCTGTTGTGGCGTGCGTCAGACCCGCTCGAGGACGGTGCCGGTGGCCATCGCGCCGCCGGCGCACATCGAGATGAGGGCGGTGGAGGCGTCCCGCCGCTCCAGCTCGTGGAGGGCGGCGGTGATCAGCCGGACCCCGGTGGCACCGACCGGGTGGCCGAGGGCGATCGCCCCGCCGTTGACGTTGACCCGGTCGATGTCGACGTTGTGGGCGCCGGCCCACGACAGTACGACGGAGGCGAACGCCTCGTTGACCTCGAACAGGTCGAAGTCGCTGATCGCCATGCCGGTGCGGTCGAGGATGCGCTGGGTGGCGTCGATCGGGCCGTCCAGGTGGTAGTAGGGGTCGGAGCCGACGAGGCAGTGCGAACGGATCCGTGCCCGCGGCGTGAGGCCCAGTGCCCGGGCCTTGTCCTCGTCCATGATCAGCACGGCGGCGGCACCGTCGGAGATCTGGGACGACGTGCCCGCGGTGTGCAGCCCTCCCTCGAGGACCGGCTTGAGGTTGGCCAGTCCCTCGCGGGTGGTGTCCCGGAGGCCCTGGTCGGCGTCGACCAGACGCGTCTCGCCGGTCGGCTTGCCCTCGTCGTCGAGGACGGGCGCCTCGATGGGAGCGATCTCGCGCTTGAAGCGGCCCTCCTCCACGGCGACCTTCGCCCTGGCTTGGGAGAGGTGGCCGAGCTCCTCGAGGTCGTCCCGAGTCAGCCCGCGGTTCCGTGCGATCCGGTCGGCGGCCTCGAACTGGTTGGGCATGTCGATGGTCCAGTCCTCAGGCCGGGGGTCGCCCAGACCGGGAGGAACGTTGCCACCGAGCGGGATGCGCGACATCGCCTCGACGCCGCAGGCGATGCCGACGTCGATCGTGCCCGCCGCGACCAGGTCGTTCACCAGGTGTGCCGCCTGCTGCCCGGAGCCGCACTGGGCGTCGAGCGTGGTGCCGCCGGTGTGCTGGGGGAGGCCCGCGTGGATCCAGGCGCGGCGCACGGTGTCGTTGGACTGCTCGCCGGCCTGCGTCACGATGCCGCCGATCACCTGCTCGACCAGCGCCGGGTCGGCCCCGGCGCGGCGGAGCACCTCGGCCTGCGCGAAGCCGAGCAGGTTCGCGGGATGGACGCCGGCGAGCCACCCCTTCCGCTTGCCGAGAGGGGTGCGGACGGCGTCGACGATCACTGGGTTGCCCATGCGGCCAATCTACCACCAGAACTAGAACAGGTTCTCGTTCCGCGAGTGAAACCCTTTCGCCGGGAGGCGATGCTTTGTAGTGTGGCCGAGTAGAACGTGTTGCAGTGTTCCCGGCGAAAGGCTCCTGCGTGTCCGACCTCCTCATCCCGAAGGGCTGGGACCCGACCGACCCCGACATCAACGCCGTCGGGCTGCCGCACGACGAGTTCCGTGCGCTGCGCGCCACCGAGCCGATCCACTGGGTCGAGCAGGTGCCGGAGGCGCGCGCCGGCTTCTTCGGCTCCGGGTACTGGGCCTGCACCCGTCACCAGGAGGTCCGGGACGTCTCCAAGGACAACGAGAACTGGTCCACCGCCGAGAACGGCGTGATCATCCGGTTCGCGCCCGACATGACCCGCGACCAGGTCGAGGTGCAGCGGGCCATGCTGATCCACCACGACCCGCCGGACCACACGAAGATGCGCGGCGTCGTCTCCCGCGGCTTCACCCCGCGAGCCATCGCCGGACTGAAGGAGGACCTCCGGGCCCGGGCGTACCGGATCGTCGAGGAGGCCGTCGCGAAGGGCTCCGGCGACTTCGTGGAGGACCTCGCCGCCGAGCTGCCGCTGCAGGCGATCGCCGACTTCCTCGGGGTGCCGCAGGAGGACCGCAAGAAGCTGTTCGAGTGGTCGAACCAGATGATGGCCTACGACGACCCGGACTTCGACATCGATCCGGCCGTCGCCTCGATGGAGATCCTGGCCTACTTCGACGCCCTGGCCAACGACCGCAGGGCCAACCCGCAGGACGACATCGTCACCAAGCTGATCAACGCGAGCCTCGACGACGAGCACGGCGCGCTCACCAACGACGAGTTCGGGTTCTTCGTCATCCTGCTGACCGTCGCCGGCAACGAGACCACCCGCAACGCGATCAGCCACGGGATGCACGCCTTCCTCCAGCATCCCGACCAGTGGGAGCTGTGGAAGGCGGAGCGTCCGGACACGATGGTCGACGAGGTCATCCGGTGGGCGACGCCGGTCACCGTCTTCCAGCGGACGGCCCGGAAGGACACCGTGCTCGCCGGCCAGGACATCAAGCAGGGCGACCGGGTCGGCCTGTTCTACGCCTCGGCGAACTTCGACGAGGCCGTCTTCGACGACCCGTTCTCGTTCAACATCGAGCGCGACCCCAATCCGCACGTGGCGTTCGGCGGGCACGGTGCCCACTACTGCATCGGGGCCAACCTGGCCCGGATGGAGATCAAGCTGATCTTCGAGGCCCTGGCCGACGTCGCGCCGGGCATCAGCCTGGCAGGCGAGCCGAAGCGGCTGCGGTCGGGCTGGCTCAACGCCATCAAGGAGATGCAGGTCAGCTACAAGTAGGCCCGCCTCGCTCGCACACCCCCCATGAGGAGAACCGGATGACCGCGCTGCTGCCCTCGGGCTTCGACTTCACCGACCCGGACGTCAACTGGTCGGCCGTGCCGCACGAGCAGTTCCGGGCGCTCCGCGCGAGCGCCCCCGTGAGCTGGGTCGAGCAGCAGCCCGGGGCGTACGACGGGATGGCGACCGAGGCCGGCACCGGCTACTGGGCGGTCACCCGGCACGCCGACGTGGCCGCGGTGTCGAAGAACAGCAAGGACTTCTCCTCGGCCGAGAACGGCGCCATCATCCGCTTCGCGCCCGGTACGACGCGTGACGACATCGAGATGCAGCGGGTGATGATCCTCAACCAGGACCCGCCCGAGCACAGCACGATGCGCCACATCGTCTCGCGTGGGTTCACGCCGCGGTCGATCCAGCAGCTCGAGGAGATCATGCGGGAGCGGGCCGCCCGGATCGTGCAGGAGGCCGTGGCCCGCGGCACCGGCAACTTCGTCGAGGAGGTCGCCGCCGAGCTGCCGCTGCAGGCGATCGCGGACCTGCTCGGCGTCCCGCAGGACGACCGCAAGCAGCTCTTCCACTGGTCGAACTCGATGCTGGCCAACGAGGACCCCGACTTCGCCGGCACCGACCCGGCCACCGCCGCGGCGGAGATGCTGGTCTACGCCATGGGGATGGCCGCCGACCGGCAGGCGAGTCCGCGCGACGACATCATCACCAAGCTGATCAACGCCGACAAGGACGGCCGAGGCCTGACCGAGGACGAGTTCGGCTACTTCGTGATCATGCTCGCCGTCGCCGGCAACGAGACGACGCGCAACGCCATCACGCACGGGATGAACGCCTTCTTCGAGCACCCCGACCAGTGGGAGCTGTGGAAGGCCGAGCGCCCCGAGACGATGATCGACGAGGTGATCCGCTGGGCGACGCCGATCACCGTCTTCCAGCGCACCGCGCTGACCGAGGTGGAGGTGGGCGGCGTCGAGGTCGCCAAGGGTCAGCGCGTCGGCCTCTTCTACGCCTCGGCCAACTTCGACGAGGAGGTCTTCGACGAACCCTTCCGGTTCGACATCACCCGCGACCCCAACCCCCACGTGGCGTTCGGCGGGCACGGCGCGCACTACTGCCTCGGGGCCAACCTGGCCAGGCAGGAGATCTGGATGATGTTCAACGCGCTCGCCGACCACGCGCCCGGCATCGAGCGGCTCGACGAGCCGAAGCGGCTGCGCCACGGCTGGGTCAACGGCATCAAGGACCTCCAGGTCCGCTACGTCTGACCGTTCGTCCGCGCCACGAGGTCGTCGACGACGGCCTCCAGCCGGCCACCACTGCGCTCGTACGCCGCCCGCTGGCGTGCGGCGCCGCCCTCGCCGAGCACCCGGCTGAGGCCGTCGCGCACCAGGTCGGCGTCACCCGCCGCCGCGAGGTGGTCACCGACCGTGCGCAGCATCAGGTCGAGCACGTCGCGGGCCGGGAGCAGGTCGCCGGTGGTCGGGTCGAGAAGACGGTCGGACAGGCCGAACCGCGCTGCACGCCACTGGGCGGCGCGGAGCAGCTCCGAGCGCCATACCCCCGTGTCGGACCCCTCGGCCGCGGCGTGCGAGACCAGGGCACGGACGAGGGCGGCGATCAGCACGGCATCGTCGGCGTCGGTGCAGACGTCACTGACCCGCACCTCGACGGTGGGATGCTCCCGCGACAGCCGGGCGTCGAAGTAGAGCATGCCGTCGTCACGGGCCGCTCCGGACTCGATCATCCGCCGGCTCACCTCCCGGTAGCGCTCCAGCGAGCCGAACCGCTCGGTGGGCCCCGCGCTGGGCCACCGCGACCACACCTGCGACCGCCACGACGCGTAGTGGGTGTCCCGCCCCTCGGCGAAGGGGGAGTTGGCGCTGATCGCCAGGAGGACCGGCAGCCAGGGGACGAGCGCGTCGATCACCGCGACCCCCTCCTCGTCGGAGTCGACGTGGGCGTGGACGTGCATGCCGCAGGTGCCCCCCGGCCGGGCGATCTCGCCGTACGTCTCGATCATGTCGAGGTAGCGGTCGTCCCGGGTCGGCTTCGGCTCTCCGCTGGGCAGCGGAAGGGTCCCCGAGGCCACCGTCCGCAGGCCGGCGCCGCCGGCCGCCTCCGCGGCGAGGCGCCGGGCCTCGACCAGGTGGTCGCGCAGCGCGGCGAGATCCGTGACGGGCGGTGTCCGGGTCTCGAGCTGATGACGGAACAGCTCGTGGTCGAGCACGTCGGTGTGGGCGGAGAGCTGGTGCTCCGCCGCGTGCTTGAGGACCTGTTGCGAGCGCGGCACGCCCTTGCGGGTCTCCGGGTCGACGAGGAGCAGCTCCTCCTCGACACCCACCGTTCGCACGTCCACCTGGGGGCACCTCTCTTCGTGTCGGGTCCCCGGGCGGTACCCCGCGGAGCGCCGTTCAGCGGACTTTCAGCCCGCCTCGGCGACAATGGCCGTTCCCACGACCGCCCGGAGGCTGCCATGCGCGTACTCGTCGTCGACGACGAGCGGCGGCTGGCGCGCTCCCTCAAGGTGGGTCTGGAGGCCGAGGGGTTCGCCGTCGACGTCGCCCACGACGGGACCGACGGCTTGTGGCTGGCGCGGGAGAACACCTACGACGCCATCGTCCTCGACCTGATGCTGCCGGGAATCAACGGCTACAAGGTCTGCGAGACGCTGCGCCGCGAGCAGGACTGGACGCCCATCCTGATGCTGACGGCGAAGGACGGCGAGTGGGACCAGGTCGAGGGCCTGGACACCGGTGCCGACGACTACCTCACCAAGCCGTTCTCGTTCCCCGTGCTCGTCGCCCGGCTCCGCGCGGTGGCGCGGCGCGGAGCGCGTGAGCGGCCGACCCGCCTGCAGGTCGGCGACCTGAGCGTGGACCCCGCCGCTCGGCGGGTCTGGCGCGGCGACGTCGAGGTGGAGCTGACCGCCCGCGAGTTCTCGCTGCTCGCCTTCCTCGCGCGGCACGCCGGCGACGTCGTCTCGAAGCGCCAGATCCTCGACGCGGTCTGGGACGCCGACTTCGACGGTGACCCCAACATCGTCGAGGTCTACGTCCGCCACCTCCGCAACAAGGTCGACCGGCCGTTCGGGAGGGGCGCCATCCAGACCCTCCGCGGCGCGGGCTACCGGCTGGCGAGCGACGGTGGCTGACGTGCGCCGGCGGAGTGCGTCGGTGCGACTGCGGACGACGGCCGCCGCGGTGCTCGTGGTCGCGGTGGTGCTGGTCGCGGGTGCGCTGACGCTCGTGGCGGTGGTCCGCGATTCCTTGGCCGACGGGCTGGAGGCCAGTGCCGACCAGCGCGCGTCCGCCCTGGCGGACGAGATCGAGGCGAGCGGGCTCCCCGACCCGCCGACCGACGACGAGCGCGACGAGCCTGACGAGGACCGCGACGACCTCGACGACCTCGACGACCCGGAGGAGCTGGTCTGGCAGATCACCGACGCCCGGGGCCGGGTCGTCCGCTCCTCGCAGCCCCTGGCCCGGGCGCTGCCGACCGACGACGCCGGCGAGGTCCGGGTCCCCGGCGCCGACCACCCCTATGTGGTGGTCGTCGACGACGCGGAGTCCGGCGACACCGAGTACGGCGTCGCGGTGGCCGTCTCGCTCGAGGGGGTCGAGGACTCCACCGATGCACTGACCATGCCGCTGGTCCTCGGGCTCCCGCTCGTCCTGGTGCTCGTCGGGGGCACGACGTGGGTGGTGGCGACCCGTGCCCTCGCGCCGGTCGAGCGGATCAGGCAGGAGGTGGACCGGATCACGGGCGACCGGCTGGACCGGCGGGTCCCCGAGCCGCCGTCGCGCGACGAGATCCACCGGCTCGCCCGGACGATGAACCGGATGCTGGCGCGGTTGGAGACCGCCAGCGGTCGTCAGCGCCAGTTCGTCTCCGACGCGTCCCACGAGCTGCGCTCGCCGCTGGCGAGCATCCGACAGACCGCCGAGGTCGCGCGCACCCATCCCGACGCGCTGCCGGAGGGCGAGCTCGCCGAGGCCGTGCTGGAGGAGTCCGCTCGGATGCAGCGCCTGGTCGACCAGCTGCTGCTCCTGACGCGGGTCGACGAGGGTGTCCTCGCCGGCCCGCCGCGGGACGTGGACCTCGACGACCTGGTCCTCACCGAGGCCGCGCGGGTTCGCCGCGCGGGGCTCTCGGTGGACACCTCCGCGGTCGGACCGGCCCGGGTGCGCGGCGACCGGACCGCGCTCGGCCAGGTCGTCCGCAACCTCGTCGACAACGCGATGCGTCATGCGAGCGCGTCGCTGCGGCTCGCCGTCGGTCAGGCGGGCCCGGTCGTGGAGCTGACGGTGGACGACGACGGCCCGGGCGTCGCCGAGGAGGACCGTGAGCGCGTGTTCGAGCGGTTCGTCCGGCTCGACGAGGCACGCGCGCGCGACGCGGGCGGCAGCGGGCTCGGCCTGGCCATCGTCCGCGAGATCGTGGCGGCCCACGGTGGGTCCGTCGCGGCCGGATCCTCCTCGCTGGGGGGCGCGCGGTTCGTCGTACGGCTGCCGGCCGGCGCGGAGCCTCCGGTCGCTCGTTCCTGAACGGGTCTTCAGGTGCGTTCAGGGAGCCTTCAGCGGTGCGGAGGCAGGCTCGTCCTCGTCCGCTGAACCCCCAACCGAAAGGTCCCACCATGAACACCGCCAAGCTCCGCCGCAAGCGGGTCCTCCTCCCCGCCGCCGCCACCCTCGCGGTCGTCGCCGTCGGCGCGACCGTGTGGACGTCCAGCGCCAGCGACGACGTGCGCGGCAGCGAGCGCGACCGGGTCGCGGCGGCCGCGACCGAGGCGGTCGGCGGCACCGCCGTCGACGTCGAGGCCAGCGACGACCGCGGGGAGGCCTTCGAGGTCGAGGTGCGCCTGGACGACGGCACCGAGGTCGACGTGGCGCTCGACGAGGATCTCGACGTGGTCGGCGAGGACCGCGACGACGACTCCGACGACCGCGACGACCGCGACGACCGCGACGACCGCGACGACCGCGACGACCGCGACGACCGTGACGACTCTGACGGCCGTGACGACTCTGACGGCCGTAGCGACTCCGACGGCCGGGCGCTGGGCTCGGCGGAGCGGTCGGCCGCCGAACGCGCCGCACTGGCGGCGGTCGACGGTGCCACGTCCGCGCACGTGGAGGCGAGCGACGACCCCGGCGTCGCCTACGAGGCGGAGGTGATCGACGCCGACCACCGGGAGTGGGACGTCGACCTGGATGCCGACCTCAAGGTCGTGCACACCTCGCTGGAGGACTGACCGGCGGCGAGGCAGGCGCAGCCGGTGCGCCCAGCCGGGCCCGCACGGCACACCCGGCGCACAGCACCACGACGAGGCCGCCCAGCACCGTCGGCACGGTCAGCTGCTCGCCCAGCAGCATCGCGGCCCACGCCAGGCTGAGCACCGGCTGCGCCAGCTGCACCTGGCTGACCCTGGCCATCGGGCCGATGGCCAGGCCGCGGTACCAGGCGAAGAACCCCAGGAACATGCTCACCAGGCCCAGGTAGCCGAACGCCGCCCACTCGACGGCGAAGCCGTTCGGCGGCTCCCTGACGAGGGTGACACCCGTCAGCAGCAGCATGACCGGTGCGCAGAGCACCAGGGCCCCAGCAGACCGTCTGCCAAGCGCCGATCTCGCGCGCGAGCAGGCCGCCCTCGGCGTAGCCGACCGCAGCCGCGGCCACCGCCCCGAGGAGCAGGAGGTCGGCCCACTGGGGCGCCGCCAGACCACCGGCATGCACGGATCCCAGCAGTACGGCGGCGGCGCCGCCCGCGGCCGCTGCGGCCCAGAAGGCCGCGGGTGGTCGCTCACGGGTGCGGAGGACCGCGACGGCCGCCGTCGCCGCGGGCAGCAGTGCGATCACGACCGCGCCGTGGCTCGCGGGCACGGTGGTCATCGCGAAGGAGGTCAGCAGCGGGAAGCCGACCACGATCCCCGCGCCGACGACGAGCAGGCGCGCCCACTGGCGACCCGTCGGTGGCCGCTGGCGGGTGAGGAGCAGGCAGAGGGCGGCGAGCGCGGCCGCCAGGACCGCGCGTCCGCTGCCGATGAAGAGAGGCGGTAGCCCGCCCACGGCGACCCGGGTGAACGGCACCGTGAACGAGAAGGCGGCGACCCCGAGGAGTCCCCAGCCCGGGCCGACGACGCGATGCCGCAGTAGCGGCGAGACGAGCGGGCGAGTAGCGCTACTGTTGGCCGACATGTCCGACGATAGCAGCGACCGGATCCTTCGAGACCTGCGCACGTGGGTCGCGGCCGCGCCGCCCGGTGCCCGGCTGCCGTCGAGCCGCCAGCTGGTGAGGGAGCACCGGGCGAGTCCGGTCACCGTGCAGCGGGCCTTGCGCAGGCTCGCCGGGCTGGGCCTGGTCGAGAGCCGGCCCGGTGTCGGTACGTTCGTGCGCGCCGTACGGACGCCCCGGGCCGCCGACTACGGCTGGCAGACGGCGGCCCTGCGGTCGCGACCACACCCGCGCGCGAGCGTGCCGGCGCCGCTGCGGGACGCGCCCAACGACGTGATGTCGCTCCACTCGGGCTATCCCGACCGCGCGCTGCTGCCCGAGCGGCTGGTCCGGGCGGCGCTCTCCCGAGCGGCGCGCAGCGATGCGGCGGTCGGTCGCCCGCCTGCGGCCGGACTGCCCGCCCTGCAGGCCTGGTTCTCCCAGCAGCTGGCCGAGCTGGCGCCGGGCGACGTGGTGCCGCCCGCGGCCAGCGACGTCCTCGTCGTGCCCGGTAGCCAGAGCGGCCTCAGCTCGATCTTCCGCTCGATGGTGGCGGCCGGGCGACCGGTCCTGGTGGAGTCCCCGACCTACTGGGGAGCGATCGCGGCCGCTCGGCACGCCGGCGTGGGGCTGGTGCCGGTCACCTCGGGACCGGCCGGGCCGGATCCCGGTGAGCTGGCGGACGCCTTCGCCGAGACCGGTGCGCGGGTCTTCTACGCTCAGCCGCACTTCGCCAACCCGACCGGTGCCGTCTGGCCCGCGGAGGTCGCGGCGGCGGTCCTGGACGTGGTGCGTGCCCACGGTGCGTTCCTCGTGGAGGACGACTGGGCCCACGACTTCGCGATCACCGGCGCCCCCACGCCGCTCGCGGCACGGGACGACGGCGGGCACGTGCTCTACCTCCGGTCCCTGACCAAGAGCGTCTCGCCGGCCTTGAGGGTGGCCGGGCTCGTGGCGCGCGGACCAGCCCGGGAGCGCCTGCTGGCCGACCGGGGCGCCGAGTCGATGTACGTCAGCGGCCTGCTCCAGGCGGCCGCCCTCGACGTCGTCACGCAGCCGGCCTGGGCCACCCACCTGCGCGGCGTGCGCCGTCAGCTCGGCGAGCGGCGGGACCTCCTGCTGGACGCCCTGCGCGAGCACGTGCCGGACGCCGTCGTGGAGCACGTGCCGGCCGGAGGCCTCAACCTGTGGCTGCGCCTGCCCGACGGCACCGACGTCGACCTGCTGGTGCGGGAGGCGGAGCAGGAGCGGCTGCTGGTCGCGGCGGGACGGGAGTGGTTCCCGGCGGAGCCGGCGGCGTCGTACGTCCGGCTCAGCTATGCGGGCCCGAACCCGGCGGCCTTCCCCGCGGCGGCGGCGGCGCTCGGCCGCGCCCTGGCGCGGGTCAGTCTCGTGCGGTGAGCACGATCGGGTCGCCGTCGGTGATCGCGACGGTGTGCTCGGCGTGCGCGCCGCGGGAGCCGTCGGCGGACCGGATCGTCCAGCCGTCGGGGTCGAACACGATCTCGTCGGTGGTGTGCAGGAACCACGGCTCGATCGCGATCACCAGGCCAGGCCGCAGCTTCAGGCCCCGGCCGGGTCGGCCGTCGTTGGGGACGTGCGGCTCGCCGTGCATGGTGCGGCCGACGCCGTGGCCGCCGAACTGCAGGTTGACCTTGAGGTTCTCGGCGTGGGCGACCGACCCGATGGCGAAGGAGATGTCGCCGAGCCGGTTGCCCGCCCGGGCGGCGTCGATGCCCGCAGCGAGCGCCCGCTGCGCGACCTCGATGAGCCACTGGTCTTTCGGGTCGGGCGTGCCGACGATGACCGACAAGGCGGAGTCTGCGACCCACCCGTCGACGGCTGCGGCGAAGTCGACCGAGAGCAGGTCGCCGTCCTGGAGCACGTAGTCGTGGGGCAGCCCGTGCAGCACCGCGTCGTTGACCGAGGTGCACAGCACCTTGCCGAACGGCGACGCGCCGAACGAGGGGTGGTAGTCGATGTAGCAGGACTCCGCACCCGCGTCCTTGATCATCCGGTGCGCGAGCTCGTCGAGCTCGAGCAGGTTCACCCCGACGTCCGCCTTCTCGGCGAGGGCCTTGATCACCGAGGCGACGAAGCGCCCGGCAGGACGCATCTGCTCGATCTGGGTCGGGGTGCGCAGCTCGATCACGGGGCAAGCGTACGGCGCCGCCACCGACCCGCGTGAGTCGGCGACGGCGCCGTCGGCCTCGGTGCGATCAGTTGGCGGGCTTGTCGGCCCCGACCACCCACATCGCGAAGAACTGCGAGCCCCCGCCGTAGGCGTGGCCGAGCGCGCGACGGGCGCCGTCGACCTGGTGCTCGCCCGCGGCGCCGCGCACCTGCAGCGCCGCCTCGCCGAAGCGGAGCATGCCGGACGCCCCGATCGGGTTGGAGGAGAGCACCCCACCCGAGCAGTTGACCGGGAGCCGACCGTCCATCGCGGTCTCGCCGGCCTCGGTGAGCTTCCAGCCCTCGCCCTCGGCGGCGAAGCCGAGGTTCTCCAGCCACATCGGCTCGAACCACGAGAACGGCACGTAGATCTCGGCGGCGTCGATCTCGTCGATCGGGTTGGTGATGCCGGCCTGCTTCCACAGCGCCGCGGCCGCCTCGCGGCCCGCCTGCGGGTTGACCTGGTCGCGCTCGGCCGCGGTGGTCGGCTCCGACCGCATCACGGTGCCGTGGATCCAGGCGGGGTTGGCCGAGGACTTCGCGACGTCCTCGTCCACGATCACCAGGGCGCAGGCCCCGTCGGAGGACGGGCAGGTCTCCTCGTAGCGGATCGGGTCCCACAGCATCTGGGAGGCGAGCACCATGTCGACGGTGCGCTCCTCCCGCAGGTGCGCGTAGGGGTTCTTGAGCGCGTTGGTCCGGTCCTTGGCCGCGACGATCGCCCCGACGTGGGTGGGGGCGCCCGAACGGCGGATGTAGGAGCGCACGTGCGGCGCGAAGTAGCCGCCCGCGCCCGCGTGCACCGGCATCACGAACGGGAGCGGGATGGACAGCGCCCACATCGCGTTGGACTCCGACTGCTTCTCGAAGGCGACGGTGAGCACCTTCTTGTGCACGCCCGCCTGCACGAGGGACGACGCCACGATGGCCGTGGAGCCGCCCACCGACCCGGCGGTGTGCACGCGCAGCAGCGGCTTGCCCGCCGCGCCGAGCGCCTCGGCGAGGTACAGCTCGGGCATCATCACGCCCTCGAACAGGTCGGGTGCCTTGCCGACGACGATGGCGTCGATCTCGTCCAGCGTCATGCCGGCGTCCTCGAGCGCCCGGTCCATCGCCTCGCGGCACAGCCCCGCCATGGAGACGTCCTCGCGCTTGGCGCGGTGGTGGGTCTGGCCCACGCCGACTACAGCGGCCGGCATCTTGCCCATCAGTTCTGCCCCTTCGATCCAGCGCCGGCTTCCGCCGACATCACGCACACCAGGTTCTGCTGGAGCGCCGGGCCGCTGGTCGCGTGCCCGAGCGCCTTGTCGGCCGTGCCGTCCCAGATCCGGCGCGCGGCCTCTCCGATCCGGATGGCGCCGCCGGTGAACATCGGGTTGCCCGCGAGGGGGCCGCCCGAGGGGTTGATCCGGACGTCGGCATCGAGCCCGAGCTCGGCGCAGAGGATCAGCTCCTGGTGGCTGAACGGCGCGTGCAGCTCGGCGAGCTCGACGCCGTCGAGGCCGCCCACGGCCGCGGCGGCCCGGGCAGCGGACTCCGCGCGGGTGAGGTCGCGGGTGCCGAAGTGCAGGCCGTCGGTGTAGTGCGCCACGCCGGTGATCCAGGCCGGCCGCTCCCGGACCTCGCGGGCCCGGTCTCCGGCGGCCAGCACGATCGCGGCCGCGCCGTCGGTGACCGGCGCGGCGTCGTGCTTGCGGAGCGGGTCGGCGAAGAGCGGCTTCGCGAGCAGGTCCTCGATCGTGGAGCCGCCCGCGCGGACGGCGTACTCGTTCTTCTCGGCGTCGGTGAGCGACCGGTTCACCACCTCCGCCATCGCCGTCTCGTCCCACATCCCGGCGTCGATGCCGAGCCGGGCCTGCAGCGCGGCGATCGACACGGTGTCGGGCCAGAGCGGGGTGAGGGTGTAGGGGTCGAGCTGGAGCGCCAGGGTGCGGCGCAGCACGCCCGCGGAGGCCTTGCCGAACCCGAAGACCAGGGCGGTGTCGACCTCCCCGGTCTGGATCTTGAGCCACGCCTCGTAGAGCGCCCAGGCGGCGTCCATCTCGACGTGGGACTCGTTCACGGGCGGCAGCACGCCGATCGCGTCGATCGCGCTCACGAACGAGAAGGACCGCCCGGCCAGGTAGTCCGAGGAGCCGGAGCACCAGAAGCCGATGTCCTTCTTGGTCCAGCCGGTCTGCTCGTAGCACTCGGCCAGGAGGGGGACCAGGAGCTCGGCGCACTGGGGCGACCCGTCGTAGTCCTGCATCTGCCGCTGGGCGAACCCGACGACGGCTACATCACGCATGTTGTGTCCTTTGGTGGGGCCTGAGGTGGGGCCTGGGTGAGAGCTGGGTGGGCGCCTGGTCAGAGGTGGTGCTTGTAGGTCTCGTAGTCGGCGTCGGGCTCGCCCGTCGGCGTGAAGTGGCTGATGTTCTCGATCGAGGTCGTCCACTCCTCGCGGGGCTTCCAGACCGCCTTGACCCGCAGCCCCATCCGGACCTCCTCGGCGGGGATGTCGAGGATCAGGTGCTGGAGGGCGATGTCGGCGCCGTCGAGCAGGATGTAGGCGGAGACGTACGGCGGCGTGATCTTCTGGCCGAGGAACGGGACGTTGACGACGCAGAAGGTCGTCACGGTCCCGGTGTCGGCCAGCTCGATCTCCTCGACGGTCGGGACCCCGTCGACCGGACATGCGGGGCGCGGCGGCACGTAGACCTTCTGGCAGGCGGGGCAGCGCTGGCCGAGGATGCGGCCCTCGGCGAGGCCGCGGAAGAACGACGACTCCTCCGGGGAGGCGGCGTAGGTGTAGTCCAGGCTGACCGGCGTCACGATGCCGCGCACCTCGTCACCGGCCGAGCCGGCCGCGGCGGAGGTCGCCCCGCCTCCGGGCACGCCCTCGGCGTCCGGCACGAACACGACGTCGGTGATCTGGCCGTCCCGCGCCTCGGCCCACCGGGCCCGCACCCTCATGCCGGTGCTGATGTCCTCGGGGCTCGCCACGTCGACGGCGTGCAGAAGCGGGGCGTCGGCGCCGTCGAGGGTCACCAGGGCGAACGCGAACGGGCGGTCGAAGGGCTGGCCGGCGACCGGCTCGCTGACCCAGGTCCAGGACGTGACCGTGCCGGTGTCCGCCAGGTCGACGAAGTCGGTGACCGCGTCGTGGCTGACCGGGTCGAACTCCGGAGGGGGTACGACGACCCGGCCGTCGGCGAGCCGGCCGCCGACGAAGCGGCCGTCGCGGAGGCCGGTCAGGAAGCGGCCCAGCACCGGGCCGACGGATCTGGTGTAGTCGAAGGACACCGTCACAGGTGCCGACAGGGTGCGGCTCATGACAGAAAGTGAAACACGTTCTAGTCTGAGGCATCAAGCACCGGTCCGACACGACGAGGAGCCACCGCGTGAAACTGGGTCTGCAGCTGGGCTACTGGGGCGCACAGCCCCCGCAGGGAGTGGGCGAGCTCGTCGCCGCGGCCGAGGAGGCCGGGTTCGACGCGGTGTTCACGGCGGAGGCCTGGGGCAGCGACGCGTTCACGCCGCTGGCCTGGTGGGGCCGGGAGACGTCGCGGGTCCGGCTGGGCACCTCCATCGTGCAGATGTCTGGACGCACGCCGACCTCGATCGCCATGCACGCGCTGACCCTCGACCACCTCACCGGCGGCCGGGTGGTCCTCGGCATGGGCGTCAGTGGCCCGCAGGTCGTGGAGGGGTGGTACGGCCAGCCCTTCTCCCGGCCGCTGGCCCGCACCCGCGAGGTCGTCGAGATCATCCGCAAGGTGCTGGCCCGCGAGGCGCCGGTGACCAACGACGGTCCCCACCACCCGCTGCCGTACTCGGGGCCCGGCGCCGTCGGGCTCGGCAAGCCCCTGAAGCCGATCGTGCACCCGCTCCGCGCCGACCTGCCGATCTGGCTGGGCGCGGAGGGGCCGAAGAACGTCGCGCAGACCGCCGAGATCGCCGACGGCTGGATCCCCATCTTCTACACGCCGAAGAGCGCCGGCATGTACCAGCCGTGGCTCGACGAGGGCTTCGCTCGGCCCGGTGCCCGTCGCTCCCGCGGCGACTTCGAGATCGCCGCGACCTGTCATCTGCAGGTGGTGGCGGACGCGGCCGAGAAGCAGCGGGTGATCGATGCGATGAAGCCGTTCGTGTCGCTCTACATGGGCGGCATGGGGGCCAAGGAGCAGAACTTCCACAAGCAGGTGTTCGAGCGGATGGGGTACGGCGAGCTGGCCGGCGAGGTGCAGGAGCTCTACCTGTCGGGTGAGAAGGACAAGGCGACCGCCCTGATCCCCGACGAGCTCGTCGACGACATGCACATCATCGGCACCGACAGCGAGGTCAAGGAACGGGTCGCGCAGTGGGAGGAGACCGGCGTGACCACGCTGCTCCTCAGCTGCCGCAGCGCCGAAGAGATCAGGCAGGTCGCCGAGCTGCTCGCCTGACGGAGGACGGCGGACTACCGTGCGGGGATGATCCGCTCACCGCACGAGAACGTGGCGACGGTCCTGGTGGACCCGAGCGCGCTCCCGGACGTCGAGCTCGAGCTCATGGAGCTCGACCTGCGGGTGTGGCCGATCGCGACGGCGCCGATCTGCGTCGACGGCCCGCGGACCGCGTTCCAGGTCCGACGCACGATGCTCCTGGCGCGCCGCGGCGCCTGGGACTGTGCCGCGACCTGGACTCCGGTGTGGATCAGCTTCGGCGAGAGCTGGTACGACGGCGCGGAGCCGCTCCCGTGGGAGGCGCACCGCACCCTGTGGCGGGTGCTCGAGGCCCACGCCGGGTGCGTGCGCTACCAGCGCCGCCTCGGCGGCGTCCGTCCGCTGGCGGTGCCGGTCGACCGGGCCGACGGAGCCTTGCCCGCAGACTAGAACAGGTTCTAATCTGCCCGGCATGGACGACACCATGCGGATCCCTGCCCACAACGGCCACCTGATGGTCGCGGCGCTCCGACGGCACGCCGACCGCCCGATCGTGCACCTGGGCGACGTCACGCTGACCGGCCGGCAGACGGCCGACCGGATCTCGCAGTACATCCAGGCCTTCGAGTCCCTCGGCGCCGGGCGGGGGACGCCCGGCGCGCTGCTCGCCCTCAACCGGCCGGAGGTGCTGTTCATCCTCGGCGCCGGCCAGACCCAGGGCTTCCAGCGCACATCGCTGCACCCACTCGGGTCCGCCGACGACCACGCCTACGTCATCAACGACGCGGGCATCACCACCCTGGTGATCGACCCCTACTTCGCGGGCCGGGCGGTCGAGCTCCTCGACAAGTGCCCGGACCTGAAGCAGGTGCTCACCATCGGACCGGTCCCGCCCGAGCTCGCCGACGTCGGCACCGACCTCACCGAGGTCGCCGCCCGGTTCGACCCGGAGCCGCTGCAGGCGGCCCTGCTGGAGCCCGACCACATCACGTCCATCACCTACACCGGCGGCACGACCGGCAAGCCCAAGGGCGTCATCGGGACCGTCCGTGCCTTCTCGACCATGGCGCAGGTGCAGATGGCGGAGTGGGAGTGGCCGGAGGAGCCGCGGTTCCTCATGTGCACGCCGTTGTCCCACGCCGGCGCCGCGTTCTTCGTGCCGGTGGTCCTCAAGGGCGGCACCCTCTTCGTCTCCGCGCGGTTCGACCCCGCGGAGGTGCTGCAGACGATCGAGGAGAAGCGGATCAACTCGCTGATGGTCGTCCCGACGATGCTCTACGCGCTGATGGACCACCCCGACTCGCGCACCCGCGACCTGTCGTCCCTCGAGACCGTCTACTACGGCGCCTCGGCGATCAACCCGGTGCGGCTCAAGGAGGCGATCGAGCGGTTCGGCCCGATCTTCGCCCAGTACTACGGGCAGTCCGAGGCGCCCATGGTGATCAGCTACTTCCCCAAGGGTGAGCACGTCGACGCGGACGGCAAGCCGATCGAGTCGCGGCTCACCTCCTGCGGGCGGCCCTCGGCCTACCTGCGCACCGCCCTCTTGGGCGAGGACGGCACCCCGGTGCCGCAGGGCGAGCCGGGGGAGATCTGCGTCGCCGGCCCGCTGCTGGCCGGCGGCTACTGGAAGCTGCCGGACGCCACGGCGGAGACCTTCCGGGACGGCTGGATGCACACCGGTGACGTGGCACGCGAGGACGAGGACGGCTTCTGGTACATCGTCGACCGCACGAAGGACATGATCGTCACCGGCGGCTTCAACGTGTTCCCCCGGGAGGTCGAGGACGTCGTCGCGGAGCACCCGTCGGTCGCGCAGGTGGGTGTGATCGGCACGCCGCACGAGAAGTTCGGCGAGGCGGTCACGGCCGTCGTCGTACTCCGCGAGGGGGAGCAGCTGACCGACGAGATGGTCGCGGAGATCCAGGCCTCGGTGAAGGAGAGGAAGGGGTCCGTGCACGTCCCGAAGCAGGTGCTGGCGGTCGACGCGCTCCCGCTGACGCCGCTCGGCAAGCCGGACAAGAAGGCGCTGCGCGCCCGCTTCTGGGAGGGCGAGGGGCGCAGCGTCGGGTAGTGCGGGCTACCGCCCCTGGAACTGCGGCTTCCGCTTCTCCAGGAAGGCGCGCGGTCCCTCCTTGGCGTCGTCGGACGAGAAGACGGCGGCGCCGACCCTGGCGTCGTCCTTCCAGCAGTCGTCCTCGTGCTTGCCCTCGGAGTCGCGCATCGTCTTGAGGATCGCCTGCACGGCGAGCGGACCGTTCGCGGCGATCATGTCGGCGAGGTCGTGGGCCTTCGCGAGCGCCTCGCCGTCCGGGACGACGTGGCCGATCAGGCCGAGCTCCTTCGCCTCGGGCGCGAGGAGCGTCCGGCCGGTCAGCAGCAGTTCGGCGGCGACCGTGTAGGGGATCTGGCGGGGGAGCCGCACGGCCGAGCCGCCCATCGGGTAGAGGCTCCACCTCGCCTCCGCGACGCCGAACTTCGCCGACTCGCCCGCGACCCGGATGTCGGTGCCCTGGAGGATCTCGGTGCCGCCGGCGATGGCCGGACCCTCCACGGCGGCGATGAGCGGCTTCGTCAGCCGGAAGCCCTTGAGCAGCCCCTTGATCACCGACGGGTCGAAGGCGCCGGACTCGAAGGACTCCGAGGGCGGCTTCTCGTTCGCAGTCTTCAGGTCCATGCCCGCGCAGAAGTAGCCGCCCGCACCGGTGAGGATGCAGACCCGGATCTCGGGGTCGTCGTTCACCCGGTCCCAGGCGTCCTCCATGATCCGGAGCATCTCGCTGGAGAGTGCGTTGCGGCGCTCTGGCCGGTTCATCGTGACGACGAGCTTGTGCCCGTCCTGCTCGACGAGGCAGTCAGGCTGCTTCTCCGCGGTGCCGCTCGGCTCGGTCGTCTCGACATCTGCGCTGGTCATGCGAACCACGCTAGCGAAAAAGTGAAACGTGTTCTAGTCTCCCGGTCGTGGCCCTGAACATCGCCGATCTCTTCGAACATGCCGTCGACGCCGTGCCGGAGAAGCCCGCCGTGCAGGTGGGCGAGCGCACGATCACCTACGCCGAGCTGGAGCGCGAGGCCAACAAGCTGGCCCATTTCCTGCAGGCGCGGGGGATCGGGGCCGGCGACCACGTCGGGCTCTACGCCAAGAACAGCATCGAGCACGTGATCGCCCTGATCGCGATCCTCAAGGTGCGTGCCGTCGCGATCAACGTCAACTACCGGTACGTCACCGGCGAGCTCGAGTACCTCTTCGACAACGCCGACCTGGCCGGCCTCGTCCACGACCGCGTCTACGCACCGCTGGTCGCCGAGGTGGCACCGAAGTTCGACCGACTGCAGACCCTCGTGGCGCTGCCCGACCCGCTCGAACCGGACGACGCGTCCGACCTCAGCGCCTTCGGGGGCGTCACGCTCGAGGAGGCCGTGTCCGGCCAGAGCGACGCGCGCGACTTCGGCGAGCGCAGCCCCGACGACCTGCACATCATCTACACCGGCGGGACGACCGGCTTCCCGAAGGGCGTGATGTGGCGCCACGAGGACTTCTGGCGCGTGCTCGGCGGCGGCGTCGACTTCATGACCGGCGAGCTTCGTGAGGAGCTCGACCAGTCCCGGCAGGCCGCCGAAGGCGGTGGCCTGGTCACGCTGCCGCTCAGCCCGCTCATGCACGGTGGCGCCCAGGCCAGCCTGCTGATGCACCTCTTCGCCGGCCAGCTGACCATCCTGGAGCCGAAGTTCGACCCGGTGCGCACCTGGGAGATCGTCGACGCCAACAAGGTGCAGATGATGTTCATGACCGGTGACGCCATGGCCCGCCCGCTCATCGAGGCCTACGAGGAGGGCGGCTTCGACGGCCAGAGCCTGTTCGCGATCGCCAGCAGCGCCGCGATCTTCTCCAAGGCGGTGAAGGAGCGGTGGATGAAGCACTTCCCCAACGCCGTCTTCACCGACTCGATCGGCTCGTCGGAGACCGGCTTCCAGGGCACCGGTCTGCAGGACGCCAGCGCGCTGTCGGCCGACGGCCCCGTCGTGTCCATCGGGCACGCGACGGTCGTGATCGACGACGACAACCGCGTTCTCGACCCCGCGAAGGACGTCGGGAAGGTCGGCCGCACCGCCAAGGCGGGCTTCGTCCCGGTCGGCTACTACAAGGACCCCGAGAAGTCCGCGAAGACCTTCGTCGAGATCGACGGCGTGCGCTACTCGATCCCCGGCGACTACGCCCGGATCGAGGAGGGCAACCGGATCACGCTCCTCGGCCGCGGCTCCAACTGCATCAACACCGGCGGGGAGAAGGTCTACCCCGAGGAGGTCGAGCAGGCGATCAAGTACCACCCCGCCGTGTACGACGTGCTGGTGGTCGGGCTGCCCGACGAGAAGTACGGGCAGACGGTCGCCGCCGTCGTACAGCCTCGGGAGGGGGAGACCGTCGAGCTCGAGGAGCTGCGGACGTTCCTCCGCACCCATCTGTCCGGCTACAAGCTGCCCCGCGCGCTGACGCTGATCGACGAGATCCCTCGCAACGCCACCGGCAAGGCGCAGTACCCCAGGGCCAAGGAGCTGGCCCTGGCTTCCCACATCACCGTAGGAGCGAACGCCTGATGCGTACCCCTCTCTGCGATGCCTTCGGCATCGACTACCCGATCTTCGCCTTCACCCCGTCCGAGCACGTCGCGGCCGCGGTGTCGCGCGCCGGCGGCCTCGGCGTCCTGGGCTGCGTCCGGTTCAACGACGCCGACGAGCTCGACAAGACGCTGGACTGGCTCGACGACAACACCGACGGCAAGCCGTACGGCGTCGACGTGGTGATGCCGATGAAGATCCCCACCGAGGGCACCAGCGTCGACCTCAAGGCGATGATCCCCGAGGAGCACATGAGCTTCGTCGAGCGGACCCTCCAGCAGCTCGGCATCCCGCCGCTGCCGGAGGACGGCCGCGACGGCGTGCTCGGCTGGCTCCACTCCGTCGCGCGGTCGCACGTCGACGTGGCGCTGCAGCACCGCCCGGTGCTGATCGCCAACGCGCTCGGCTCCCCGCCGGTCGACGTCATCGAGAAGGCCCACGAGCACGGCGTGAAGGTGGCCGCGCTCGCCGGCGCCGCGAAGCACGCGCTGTCCCACGTGGGCAACGGCGTGGACATCATCGTCGCGCAGGGCTACGAGGCCGGCGGGCACACCGGCGAGGTCGCGAGCATGGTGCTCACCCCGGACATCGTCGACGCGGTCGGCCCGGACGTCCCGGTGCTGGGCGCGGGCGGCATCGGCTCCGGCCGGCAGATCGCCGCGTCGCTCGCCCTGGGGTCGCAGGGCGTGTGGACGGGGTCGATCTGGCTCGGCACCGAGGAGTACCAGCAGCTGAACTCCCACGCCGGCTGGGTGCCTGCGTTCACTAAGGCGACCTCGTCGGACACGGTCCGCACCCGGATCTACACCGGGAAGCCGGCGCGCCTGCTGAAGTCGAAGTGGACCGAGTCGTGGAACGAGGAGGGCGCGCCGCAGCCGCTCCCGATGCCGCTGCAGAACCTGCTCGTGGCGGAGGCGCACAACCGGATCAACGCCGCGGGCGACCCGGAGGTCGTGTCCATGCCGGTGGGCCAGATCGTCGGCCGGATGAACGAGGTGCGCCCGGTGGCCGAGGTGATGGCCGACCTGGTCGCGGAGTTCGAGGCGACGGCGAAGAAGATCGGCGGGATCGCCGGCATCTGACCCGATCCCGGCGACTCAGAACGCCGAGATCGACCCGGGGGCGCGCTGCGGGCGGCTGAGGGTCCGTACGACGGCGGCCTGGCCGTGGCGTCGTACGGCCAGGGCGGAGAGCAGCGCCAGCACGTCGGCCATCAGGTCCTCCGGCAGCTCGGGGGTCTCGAGGCCGACGCTGGCAGCGAGGTCGTCGCTGTGCACGGCGATCTCCATGGCGCGGGTCACCAGGAAGTCGTGCGTGCCCAGCGACCAGCCCTGCCACGGGATGCGGACCTGGTCGGGGATCCGGTGGTGGTGGTCGTGGAGCACCTGGGGGAGCCGGTCGAGGGCCGCCGCGGCGTGCTCGAGCACCTTGCCCGGACCGGCCTCCGCGGACGTGTCGGCGGTCTCGCGGATGCTGACGTTCGCCTCGTCGTCGAGGGTGGCGGAGACCCACGCGGCCCGGGCGTAGTGCTCCAGGAGCGGGATCGGCGGCTCGGCGACCGGCTCCATCTCGAGCAGGCGGACGGTGTTGCCGGCCTGCTGGACGAGGTGGTGGGCGAGCCCACCCACGGTCATGCCGGCGCAGGCGCTCTCCTCCCGCCACGCGGCCCGCACCTCGGGGGCCGACGCCAGCTCGAGCGCGGTCTTGGCGGCGGTGAGGAAGGAGGTCTGGTCCACGCCGCACACCCTAGCCATGGCCGCGTCCTAGATTGGGGCGCATGACCCGCACCGTGATCATCGCCGGAGCCGGCCCCGGGGTGAGCGGCTCGCTCGCCCGCACCTATGCCGCCGAGGGCTGCCGCATCGCCCTGCTCGGCGTGGACCAGGACGTCCTGGCGCGGCTCGAGGACGAGGTGGCGGCCCGGGGCGGTGAGGCGGAGTCGGCGGTCGTCGACCTGACCGACGAGACGGCGACCCGGCGAGCGGTGACCCGGCTGGCCGAGAAGCTCGGCTCCGTCGACGTGGTGCACTTCAACCCCAGCGCCTACCGCGAGAAGGATCCGCTCTCGCTCAGCCCCGATGAGCTGCTGGACGACGTGCGGCTGGGGGTGGGAGCCCTGCTGACGGTGGTGCAGGCGGCTCGCCAGTTCATGATCGCCGGAGGCCGGATCACCGTGACCGGCAGCATGGCCGCGGACCAGCCGTGGTTCGGGGCCGCCTCCCTCGGCGTGCAGAAGGCCGGGGTCCGCAACCTGGTGCAGAGCATCGACGCCGCGCTGAGGGGCGACGGCATCCGCGCCGTCTCCGTCACCGTGCGCGGGACGCTCGCGAACGAGGGCCCCTTCAGTCCCGATCGGGTCGCGGCCGCGCTGCGAGCCGCCATCGACCAGGACGAGGCGAGCTGGCGGACCGAGATCCCGTACGACGGGTGAGGCGGCGGCCGCCCGCGGGACGCGGGCGCGCGACCTATCCTCGACCCGTGTCGTTCCGTCGAGCCGTCGCCGCGGTGACCGCCACGGCGCTCGCGCTGGGCGCGATCGCGGCCGTCCTCGGCGCACTGCGCTCCGGTCCCGAGTCCTCCGGCGAACCCGAGATCGAGGCGGCGGTGATCACCGCCCTCGAGGCGGACGCAGCCGCCGGCCGGCTGCCGACCTCGTTGGACGAGCGCCGCCGCGTCTGGGAGACCCGCCGCGACGACCGTGCGGCCCTCCTCGCCCTGGCGTGGGTCCCGGAGAAGGTCGAGGGAAGGCTCAACGAGCTCGACGGCGCGACGGAGGTCGTCCTCGACGACGCCGGCTACCGGGCCTACCAGGACAACCGGCTCGTGGTGATCGACTGGGAGCTCGTCGAGCGGACCTCCGACGGCGCCCGCGCGGTATTCACCGGCCAGATGGAGTACGCCGTGGACGACCGCTCGGGCTGGTCCCGTGAGCCGCTGACGCGCTACGAGGTGCTGCTGCGGGAGACCGCGCCCGGCGAGTGGCGGATGGTCGACTACTTCACCGACCAGCTCGAGAGCGCCTAGCCACCGGCCACCCCGCCACCGGTCCACGCGGCTGCATCGACTCAGCGTGGGCCCGGTGGCATGCCTTTGGCCCCACCTGGCGGTGGGGTGTGGGGCGTGGTGCCTAGCCGGGGCAGGGTGGGCCGGTCTGGATGGGCCAGGGCCGGGTGTCGTGGTCCGGTGGCGGGCCGTGCACGGTCTCGTCGACGTGGACGGGTGGGTCGAGGGTGCGGGTGCCGGTGTGGTCGACGAGGAAGTGCCGCCCGTTGGGGGTGATCCACAGGTAGGTGCCGGGTTGGACGATGACGTAGCGCCAGGTGGAGAACGTCTTCGCCCGGTGATGGGCGCGGCAGGCGGGGACGAGGTTGCACGGACACGTCACCCCGCCCTGACTGTGGGGGAGGGCGTGGTCGATGTCGCAGCGACTGGCGCGGCGGCCGCACCAGGGGAACGCACAGTGATGATCACGGAGCTGGACGTGGTGGCGGTGGCGGTCGGGGATCTCGTAGGAGTCCACCGGGATGTGTCCGGCGAGGTCGATCACCGGCCGCACGACCACCGTCGTCCCAGAAGTGGCGAGCCACTCCTTGATCTGTGCGACGGTGATGGGGCGTTGCTGGTCCTCCCACCGCCCCACCGGCGCAGCACTCTCGCCAGTAGCGCTGGTGATGGCGGTGTCGGAGACGTGGACGTTGAGGACGGCTCGCCGGCCACGGGATGCGGTGGTGATCTCGCCGGTGGACTCGTCGACGGTCTCGAGGTCGAGGGTCAGGTCCGCACGGGCCAGGTCACCGACCGCGACCGCCCGCCGGACATCGAGCGACCCGTCGTGCCCCAGCTTCCCCAGCAGCACCGCACGACGGTTGACGGCGGTGTCCAGGTCCGCGCCGTCAGCGGCGTCCAGGACCCCGTCGACCTGGACCACGCCGTCGGTGAGATGGTCGAGGTGCACGTCGAACCGCCGGGAGTCGGCGGTCTCCTCACGGCGGGCCTCGGCGGCCTCGGGGTCGTAGAGGGTGATGGCTTCGTCGATGTGGTGCTCGACCTCCCGCCACGAGCAGGACCGGATGTGCGGGGCGAGCTTGCGGTCGACGTGCGCAGCGGCCTCGGGGCTGAGGTCGTGGGTGAGGTCGGCGACCCGTTCGGCCTTCCACGGCGCACAGCGCCCGGCGAGGACGGCGGCGTAGATGTGCTTGAGTCGCCACGCACATCCGATGATCCGGCCGACGTAGGCGCGGCCACCGTCGGGGGTGCGCTCGAGGGTGGCGATGAGCTCCATCAGCGCGAACTCCGACACCAGGGGTGCACCTGGGCCGGCGATCGGGATCCCGGTGTCGACATACCCCTCGATGAGGGTGGCGGCGCCCTCCTCGCAGTCCACGACGTTGCGGTCGGCCCACGCGACGATCGCCCTCCACTCGTCGATCAGGAGGGACCTGCGAGCGCGGAGACCGCCCGCGAGGTGCTCGAGCAGCTCACGGTCCGAGCAGTGATCGAACTGCCCCTCCGCGTCGCTGTCGTTCCCGAGCTCCATGACACCCATCAAAGCACCACGCGCCGACACAACCCCGGGCCCGAAGCCCGCCTGGGGACAGGCGATTCGCCGTCCGGAGCTGTGGACGGAAAGTGGCGCGCACCAGCCCCACCGCCCGGCCATCCCGACCTACGGAACCCGCCTCGTCACCTACGCAGGGTGACCCGGCAACGCGACCCAGCCCCAACGCGAAGCCTCCCGCCGTAAAAGCCCTTACGGCCCTGCACCACCTCCGGAACCGCAGCCCCGCGGCACTGCCGCCCTACCTCTCGACTCGGTACGCCGTCCCCCGCGGATCACGCACCCAGAGCTTGTCGCCCAGCTCACCCACCTCGACCCCAGCGGCAGCGAGCTCGCGCTTGACCACCTTGTTGGTGGCGGTCCGGGGCAGCTCGGTGACGATCCGGACGTAGCGCGGCCAGGCTTTGGGGGAGAGGTCGGGCTGGGCGGCGAGGAACTCCTCCAGCTGCCCAGGAGCGAGCTCGCCGCGGAGGAGGACGGCGGCGGCGACCTGGTCGCCGACCTTCGCGTCGGGCACGGCGTAGACGGCCGCCTCGCCGATCGACGGGTGCCGGAGCAGGATCCGCTCGATCGGCGCGGTGGCGAGGTTCTCACCGTCGACCCGGAGCCAGTCGCCGGAGCGGCCGGCGAAGTAGACCCAGCCGTCGGCGTCGCGGTAGGCGAGGTCGCCGGACCAGTACATCCCGCCGCGCATCCGCTCCGCCTCGGCGGCCTCGTCGTTGTAGTAGCCGGCGAAGGCGCCCGCGCCCTCGGTGTTCACGAGCTCTCCGATCGCCTCCTCGGGGTTCTGCAGGCGACCCCCGTCGTCGAAGACCGCGTCGGGTGTCTCCTCCATCGTGTCCGGGTCGAGCACCCGGACACCCTCCAGCGGCATCCCGAGCGCACCCGGCGGCATGCCCGGTCGGCGCTGCACGATGACCGCGTTCTCCGTCGAGGAGTAGGAGTCGACGACCTCGCACCCGAACCGCCGGGCGAAGGCCGCGATGTCGCGCTCGTTGGCCTCGTTGCCGAAGGCGATCCGGAGCGGGTTGTCCGCGTCGTCGGGCTGCTCGGGCGTGGCGAGCACGTAGGTCAGGGGCTTGCCGACGTAGTTGGCGTACGTCACCCCGTGGCGGCGTACGTCGGGCAGGAAGCCGGATGCGCTGAACCGCCGCGCCAGTGCGACGGTCGAGCCGGTCGCCAGCGCCGGTGCCCACCCGGCCATCACGGCGTTGGAGTGGAACATCGGCATCGAGACGTAGGCGACGTCCTGCCGGCCGCCCGCGCTCAGCCCGAACCGCTCGCCCAGGAGCACGCCCGGTCCCGCCACCTTCCGGTGGGTCACGCGCACGGCCTTGGGGTCTCCGGACGTGCCGGACGTGAAGACCAGCATCAGCAGGTCGTCGGCGCCAACCTCCCGAGCCGGTACGGCGGCGCCGCGGTGCTCCGCGAGCAGCGACCCCCAGCGGTCGTCGTCGACGTCGATCACCTCCACGGAAAGGTCGTCGGGCAGCAGGGCGCGGTGACGCGGCTCGGTGAGCACCAGCTGCACGTCCGTGCGGGCGACGTCGGCGGCGAGCGCGGGGCCGCGCCGGGTGCTGTTGAGCCCCACGACGACCTGCCCGCCGAGCGCCGCGCCGCCCAGCAGGAAGGCGAACTCGGGCAGGTTGTCCAGGAGCACCCCCACGTGCGGCGGCCGGCGCGCGTCGAGGAGGCGGTCGAGCACGGCGGCGCGCACCGCCGACGCGCGGACCACTTCGCGCCACGACCATGCCTGCTCCTCGAAGAGCAGCCCGGGCCGGTCGTCGTCGGCGCGCGCGAGCAGCTGCTCGCGCACGGTGGTGGTCACTGCGCGAACGACCGGCCGATCGTCAGCGCCTGCTCGGTGGCCCCGCCGAACAGGAACTCGAACCGCTTGCCGGTCGTGAAGTAGCGGTGCGCCTCACCGTCGAGGTCGATGCCGACGCCGCCGTGCACGTGCACGGTGGTGTGCGCGATGCGGTGGCCGGCGTCGGCGGCCCAGAGCTTCGCGGTGGCGACCTCGGTCTCGGCAGGGAGGCCCTCGGCCAGCCGCCACACCGCCTGCCACAGCGTGAGCCGCTGGCCGAGCACGTCGATGAACCCGTCGGCCAGCCGCTGCGAGACGGCCTGGAAGGTCCCGATCGGGCGTCCGAACTGCTCCCTGGTCTTGGCGTAGTCGGAGGTCAGTCGCAGCGCGCCCTCGGTGACGCCGAGCTGCTCGGCCGCCGCGCACGCGACGAGGAGCTGGCCGAGCCGGGCGGCGGTGGACGCGTCGCCGACGGCCACGCCGGCGGCGCCGTCGAGCGTGACCAGCGCGGCGAGGTCGCCGTCACTGGTGTGCTGGGCCTCCCGGCTGACGCCGGACGCCGCCGTCTCCACGAGGTAGACGCGGGGCGACCCGGTGTCGTCGGCCGCGGTGACGAGCAGCGCGTCGGCAGCCATGCCGGCCCGGACCAGGGTCTTGGTGCCGCTGAGCCGCGCCCCGCCGTCGGCGCCGGAGGCGGTCACGGTCGGGACGGCCGGCAGGTGGGCGTGCGCCTCGGCGACGGCCGCGGCCAAGACCTTCTCGCCGGTGGCGGCCCCGGGCAGCCATGCGGCCCGGAGCTCGTCGTCGCCCGCCTCGGCGAGGAGCCGACCGGCGGCGCCATGGACGGCCAGGGGGACCGGCGCCACCCGGCGACCGACCTCGACCAGCACGCGTGCCAGCTCGACCAGCCCGAGCCCCGCGCCGCCGTACGCCTCGGGGAGGTGGAGGGAGAGCAGGCCGGCGTCGGCGAGCTCGCGCCACAGGTCGCGGTCGAAGCGGTCGCCCTCGGCCTCCACCTGCTTGAGCCGGTCGTTGGCCGTGCGGTCGGTGAGGATCCTGCCGGCGAGCTCCGCGGCCTCGTCCTGCTCGGGAGTGAAGAGGAAGTCCATGTCGTCTCCTGTAGACCTGCGGGGTGGTCAGCGCTTGGCGGCCGGGAGGCCGAGGCCGATGTAGCCGATGATGTCGCGCTGGATCTCGTTGGTGCCCCCGCCGAAGGTCATCACCAGGGACGACCGGTGGAAGCGCTCGAGGCGCCCGGCCAGCACGGCTCCGGGCGAGTCGCCGGTCACGCCGGCGTGCGGGCCCACGACCTCCATCAAGGAGCGGTAGACCTCGGTGGCCAGCTCCGAGCCGTAGATCTTGGTCGCCGACGCCTCGGCCGGGGAGAGCTGCACCCCGTGGTCGGCGTCGGCGGCCAGCTTCCAGTTGATCAGGGTGAGCGCCTCGATCCGGGCGTGGGCGCGACCGAGCGCGATCTGCACCCACTCCTGGTCGATCACCCGCCCGCCGCCTGGCACCGTCGTCTCGATCGCCCAGTCCCTCACCAGCTGCAGCGAGTGCTGCAGGGGCGCGGCGGAGGTCAGGGCGACCCGCTCGTGGTTGAGCTGGTTGGTCATCAGCGCCCACCCGCCGCCGCGCTCGCCGACGAGGTTGCCGGCGGGCACCCGGACGTCGGAGTAGTAGGTGGCGGAGGTGCCGACGCCGGCGACCGTGTGCACCGGGGTGTAGGAGACGCCCGGCGCGTCGGCCGGCACCAGGATCATCGAGAGTCCCTTGTGGCGCGGCGCGTCCGGCTCGGTGCGGCAGGCCAGCCAGATCCAGTCGGCGTACTGGATGAGCGAGGTCCACATCTTCTGGCCGTTGATCAGCCACTCGTCGCCCTCGAGCGTCGCCTTGGTCTTCAGCGAGGCGAGGTCGGTGCCCGAGCCGGGCTCGGAGTAGCCGATCGAGAAGTGCAGCTCGCCGGCGAGGATCCGGGGGAGGAAGTACTCCTTCTGCTCGTCGCTGCCGAAGCGCATGATCGTCGGCCCGACGGTGTTGAGGGTCAGGTAGGGGATCGGGACGCCCGCGATCGCCGCGACGTCGGTGAAGATCAGCTGCTCCACCATCGACCGGGCCTGGCCGCCGTACTCCTTGGGCCAGCCGATGCCCAGCCAGCCGTCCTTGCCGATCTGGCGGATGACGTCCTTGTAGACGCCCGCCTCGCCGAACTCGCCGGTCGCCGAGGCCAGCCCGGCGCGCACCTCGGGGGTGACCAGCTCGGCGAAGTACGCGCGCAGCTCCTCGCGCAGGGCGATCTGCTGCGGTTCCAGGTCGATGTGCATCGGGTCTCCTGTGCAGGGGTCCTCGGGCGGGCCGGTTGTTGTCAGCCTAACCGCAAAACTGTAACGTGTTCTACATGAGTGACACCCGACTCCTCGACCAGGGAACCGCCCCGACGCGCTTCGCCCGGGGATGGCACTGCCTGGGGCTGGCGTCGTCGTTCCGCGACGGCAAGCCGCACGCGATCGAGGGCTTCGGCACCAAGCTCGTCATCTGGCAGGACACCCGGGGTGAGCTCAACGTGCTCGACGGCTACTGCCGGCACATGGGCGGCGACCTCACCCAGGGCGAGGTGAAGGGCGACGAGATCGCCTGCCCGTTCCACGACTGGCGGTGGGGCGGCGACGGCAAGTGCAAGCAGATCCCCTACGCGCGGCGCGTCCCGCTCCGCGCGCGCACCCAGCGCTACGAGACCGCGATCCGCAACGGCCAGCTGCTGATCTGGCACGACCCGGAGGGCTCCAAGGCCGACCACGACCTCCTCCCGCCGCAGCTGCCGGGCCTCGAGGAGGGGCTCTACACCGACTGGGTGTGGGTCGCCGAGCACATCGAGGGCTCGCACTGCCGCGAGCTGATCGACAACGTCGTCGACATGGCGCACTTCTACTACGTCCACTTCGCGTTCCCGACCGGCTTCCGCAACGTGTTCGAGGGCCACATGGCGACCCAGTTCATGGAGTCCAAGGGCCGTCCCGACAAGGCCGGCGGCTACGGGTCGGCGGAGCTGTTCCTCAAGTCCGAGGCGACGTACTACGGGCCGTCGTACATGATCAACTGGCTCGACACCGACTACAAGGGCTTCCGGACCGAGGTCATCCTGATCAACTGCCACATCCCGACCGGGCCCAACTCCTTCCTCCTGCAGTACGGCATCACCGTGAAGAAGCCGGAGGGGATGGACGACGAGACGGCCAACTTCATCGGCCGCAAGTACGCCGACATGTTCGGCGACGGCTTCCTCCAGGACGTGCACATCTGGAAGAACAAGGTGCCGGTGCAGAACCCGCTGCTGTGCGAGGAGGACGGCCCGGTCTACCAGCTGCGTCGCTGGTACGAGCAGTTCTACGTCGACGCCGCCGACGTGAAGCCGGAGATGACCGACCGCTTCGAGTTCGAGGTGGACACCACCAAGGCCAACGAGTTCTGGCAGGCCGAGGTGGCCGACAACCTGGCCAAGATGGCGGCGGAGGGCGAGGAGCCGGCCGAGGCGGCCGGCGACCCGCCGATCATGTCGGGCACCTGATCGCCATGCCGTCGTTCGTCCCCAGCCGTCCCGAGACCCTCGAGGACCAGCGCCTCTACACCGAGGCGCGCCTGGTCGAGGTCTCCTGCCTCGACTGCCTCGCCAGCGTCGGGGTGAAGAAGAACAGCGAGCACCACACGTCCATCCAGTGGAGCGCGGACGCGCTGGCCGCGTGCCTGGAGTTCGGACGACGGGAGCAGTCATCCGGCAGGCGGGACGTGCACAAGGCGTGCCCGCGGATGATGGCTAGCATCGAGGCCGCCGTCCGGGCCGGAGATGTCCCGATCGGCGCGTACGACGGCTACTGACGGGCTCCCGCTCCGTCGCGCCGCCCATCCTCAGCTCAGACCCGGTAGGGGAGATCCTTGGACATCGAGTCCTTCGTGCTGGACGTCGTCGGCGTCGTCGACGAGACGGCCGACGCGAAGTCGATCAGCTTCGCCGTGCCGGAGGGCGCGGCGGAGAAGTTCGACTACAGGCCCGGCCAGTTCCTGACCGTCGCGGTCCCCAGCGACCGGACGGGCATCGCGGCGCGCTGCTACTCCCTGTCCAGCAGCCCCCACGACGGTGGCCCGCTGACTGTGACGGTCAAGCGCACCGCCGACGGCTACGCGTCGAACTGGATCTGCGACAACCTCAAGGTCGGTGACACGCTGCGGGTGCTGCCGCCATCGGGCATCTTCACGCCGGCCTCGCTCGACGCCGACCTGCTCCTCTTCGCCGGTGGCTCCGGAGTCACGCCGATCATGTCGATCACCCGCACGGCGCTCGCGCGCGGGCATGGGCGGATCGTCGTCTTCTACGCCAACCGCGACGAGCAGTCCGTCATCTTCGCCGACGAGCTCACCAGGCTGTCCGCGGAGCATCCCGACCGCCTGCAGGTCATCCACTGGCTGGAGTCCGTCCAGGGCCTACCCACGCCCGAGCAGGTCAAGGCGTTCGCGTCGCAGTACCTCTCCTACGACGCCTTCGTCTGCGGTCCCGCGCCGTACATGAAGATGGTGGTCACCGCGCTCAAGGAGCTGGAGTTCCCGCGCGACCGCCGGCACCAGGAGAAGTTCGTCTCCCTCGGCGGCAACCCGTTCGGCGACCTCGAGGAGCTCCAGGCCGCCGAGCAGGAGATCGCGCTCGCCGAGTCCGACGACGACGGCGCGGCGGCGGACGTGTTCGCCGACGCCCCCGCCGGGCCGGTGAAGCTCGAGGTGGAGCTCGACGGCGAGGAGCACACGTTCGACGACTGGGACCCGCGCACCAAGATGCTCGACCACCTGGAGAGCAAGGGCGTGAAGGCGCCGTACTCCTGCCGCGAGGGCGAGTGCTCGGCCTGCGCCGTCCGGCTCCTCGAAGGTGACGTCAAGATGCTTCACAACGACGTCCTCGACGAGGAGGACCTCGCCGACGGCATCCGGCTCGGGTGCCAGTCGGTGCCGCTCACCGACACCGTGAAGGTGACCTACAGCTGAACCGGAACCGGCCGCCGGCGGCCCGAGGGCTCGCCGACGGCCGGTGCCGTCCCGCCTGACCTGACGTCAGGCGACTGACTGACGTCAGGCGACCGGCTGCTCCGGCTGCTCCTGGGTCTCCGGAACCGACGCCAGGCACGCGTCGAGGCGCTCCTGCGCCTTCTCGACCCGCTTGACCTGCGCCTTGCTGGCCACGGCGACCCGGGACTTCTTCGCCTTGGCGACGGCGAGGTCCGCCTTGGCGGCCCGCTTCTCGCGCCGGGTGTCGGCCTTGCGGAGGTCGGTGCGAGCCTCACGCACGTCGCCGGCCTTGTCGGCGAGGCGCGTCCGAAGGGTCTCGAGCTTGGCCTCGGCGCGGTCGAGCTGGGCCTGCTGCTCGGCGCAGGGCTCCGTGGTCGGCGTCTCGTCGGCGGTGGCGGCGGCCATCGGCGCGAGTGCGGCGCTGAACGCGGCGACGGCGGCCGCGGCGGCGAACTTCTTCTTCAGGACGTTCATCGGGTTTCCCTCCCAGTTGGAAATGCACTTCCACCCCCCCTCTCGTCGCGACCGCGTCCGATCGTTACGCGCATCGTCGGAATCGGGGCCAAGGTCCCGGTCGGCCGGGCCGACCGGTCAGGCGAGGCGGGCGGCGAGCCGGGTCGCCGTCATGTGGGCGATCGACTCGATCGAGATCATCGGGTTCACCCCCGACGCCGTGGGGAAGCACGACGCGTCCGCGACGTAGAGGCCGTCGACCTCCCAGGACCGGCCGTCGGGGTCGACGGCCGACGTCTCGGCGGAGCCTCCCATCCGGGCCGTGCCCATGATGTGCAGCGCGGCGAGGGCGAGCCGCGCCGGGTCGGCGCCGGCAGCGCGGAGATCGGCCTCGAACGTGCCGATCGAGCCGCGCCGTCCCGGCTCGTAGCTGACGGTGCGGTGGTGGGTGGACCCGACCCAGCGCGCGCCGGCCGCCTCGGCGATCCGGGCGCCGCCGACCAGTCCCTGCACAAGATGGTCGGTGTCCCGTGGCGACAGCCGGTAGCGCACGACCGGCTCCCCGTCCCGCCCGATCCGGACGGTGCCGCCCGGATCCCGGTCGCGGACGATCACTGCCATGCCGGCGAGGTGCGGAGCCTCCAGCATCCTCCTGCGGAACTCGGCACCACCGCGCCAGTTGACGAAGCCGGTCGTGAAGGCCGGGGTCATCGGTGCCGTCTCGAACAGCACGCCGTAGCCGTCGCCGTCGAGGTCGGTCATCGCGTCGACGTAACGGCTCTGCATGGCGCCCTCCCATCCCTTGACGGTCTCGTCCATCCGGCCCCACACGGCTGTCGCCGGGTGCAGGCGGAGGTGCCGGCCGAGGTTGGGGTTGACCAGCCCGCTGCGCTGCAGCAGCGCGGGAGTCTGGATCGACCCGGCGGCGACCACCACGGCGCGGGCCCGGACCCGCACCCGGTGTCCCGCAGCCGTGAAGGCCTCGACGCCCGTCGCCCGGCCGAAGCTCGTGGTCACCGTGCGCACCGTGACGCCCGTACAGATCCGGGCGCCCGCCCGGTGGGCGTCCTCGAGCCACGTCTTGGTCGTCGACCGCTTGGCCCCGATCCGGCATCCCATCCCGCAGCGGCCGCACTCGACGCCCTGGTCGCAGCCCTGGACGTTGCGGGGCATCGCCGCGACGTCCCACCCGAGCGCGCGGGCCCCGCGCTCGAGGACCGCGTCGCGCGGCGCGAGCCGGTCGTGGTCGGTGTTGACGCCGAGCCGCGCGCAGACCGCGTCCATCGATGCGGCGTACTCGTCGGTGGTGAACTGGGAGGCCCCGTGGGCGGCCCACTCCTCGCGCACCCGGTCGGGCGTGCGGAAGGAGGTCGTGTAGTTGACGACCGTGCCGCCACCGAGCCCCCGGCCGGCGACGAGTGCCACCTGGCCCTCGGCCGTGGTCTGCGGCGAGAGCGCGTAGAGGTCGAGGAAGCCCGTCCGCTCGCCGCCGTCGAAGTGCCGCTCGTCGTGCAGCTGGCCGGCCTCGAGGACGACGACGTCGAGTCCGGCCTCCGCAAGGACGCCGGCCGCGGTGCCGCCGCCGGCGCCGGAGCCCACCACGACGACGTCACAGTTCAGCGCGGTCTCGTGGTCGAGCCGCAGGGGAGTGATGACCGGCGCTGGCGGGTCCTCCCGCACACCGAGGGGACCGGGGTAGCCCATCGGCTCCCAGACCTCCTTGCCGCCCACCAGGTAGTACGTGAACAGCGCGGCGGTCTTGAGCCCCTGGAAGAGGGCCCGCTTCTGCGCCACCCTGGAGTCCGACAACGAGAGCAGCACGCGCTCACGCTCGGCCTGGGAGAGCTCGGAGAACCGTCGCGCGCGGCCGGTCACCGCCACGCCGAACCCCCGCGTGTCCCAGACGTCGAGCAGTCCCCTCAGCTGGCGGACCTCGGTCGCACGCGGGTTGGCCGCCGCGATCTCCAACGCCAGCCGGTGTGAGCCGAGCTGCGTGGCCGACGGCGTGGCGGCGTCGCCGGGAGCGAACGTGTCGGCGATCAGGCCCATCGCCCTCACCTGACGGTCGGTGAACGTCATGGAGGGACTCTAGGCCTCGGCAGGCCGCAGACGACCTGGGCAGGCCGCAGAGATGGTGCTCCGCGGCAGCCGAGGTGGTAGCGTGGAGGTGTTGAAGGGGACCGCTCCGGTGGACCTCCCGCTGACCGGCGTGATGCCGGGCGTCGGTTCACTGTTGTAGCTCCACCTGGTCAATCCTCGAGGTGCGGTGCAGTTGGTTTCAGCCCGCATCGGACGCAGTGTCCTTGCGGCCTCGCAGGAAAAAGACACAGGAGTAGAGACATGGCAGTTGGCACCGTGAAGTGGTTCAACGACACCAAGGGCTTCGGCTTCATCGCCCAGGACGGCGGCGACGGCGACGTCTTCGTGCACCACACGGGCATCGCCGGCACCGGCTTCAAGAGCCTTGCCGAGGAGCAGCGCGTCGAGTTCGACGTCACCCGCGGCCCCAAGGGCCTGCAGGCGGAGAACGTCCGCGCGATCTGAGCCTCGCTCAGCCAGCAGTACGACGGCCCCGCGGCATCGCCGCGGGGCCGTTCGCCGTCTCCGGCGCTCCTGCGTCAGCTGGTCGCCGACGCGACCGCCACGCAGAACTGGTTGCCGTCGGGGTCGGTCAGGGTGGTCCACCGGAACCCGTCCAGGTCCCGGTCGTGGACGTGGCCGGCACCCGCCGCGATCAGCTCGGCCTTCGCCGCGTCGATGTCGTCGGCGGTGAAGTCGATGTGGATGCGGTTCTTGCCGGGCGTGGGGTCGGCGACCTTCTGGAAGGCCAGCTGGCGGCCGTCCGGCACGTCCACGACCACGAACCAGCCGTCGTTCTCCGCGACCACCTCGCCGCCGGTCTGCTCGGCCCACCACTGGGCGAGCGGCAGGGGGTCGGTGCTGTCGAAGGTGATCGAGTGGGGGGTGATGGGCATGGTCGGCTCCTCTCGTTGCGGTGTGGTCGGCCCGCGCGGGCGGTCAAACCGACGCTAGGGGCGGCCACCGACACCGCGCTCCAGAGGCTGTCGGCGGGGTCTGGGACGGTGTGCGCATGACCGTGCTTCCCGGCCCGGACGGGCTGCCTCGCTGTGCGTGGGCGGTGTCGGCGCCCGAGTTCCCCGCCTACCACGACACCGAGTGGGGCTTCCCCGTCGCCGACGACCGCCGGCTGTTCGAGAAGCTATGCCTGGAGGGCTTCCAGTCGGGGCTCAGCTGGCGCACCATCCTGGTGAAGCGGCCGGCGTTCCGTGCCGCCTTCGCCGACTTCGACATCGCGGCCGTCGCGGCGTACGACGAGCGCGACGTCGAGCGGATGCTGGCCGACGCCGGCATCGTGCGTCACCGCGGCAAGATCGAGGCCGCGATCAACAACGCGGGCCGCGCGCTCGAGCTCGTCGAGAGCGAGGGCTCCCTGGCGTCGTACGTCTGGCGGTTCGAGCCGGATCCCGCCGAGCTCGGCGCACCCCAGTCGCTGACGACCTCCCCGGCCTCGGTGGCGATGTCGAAGGACCTGAAGAGGCGCGGCTGGCGCTTCGTCGGGCCGACCACGGTGTTCGCCTTCATGCAGGCCATGGGCCTGGTCAACGACCACGCGGTCGGCTGCGTGACCCGCGACGAGGTCGCGGCGGCGCGGGCGGGCTTCAGACCACCGACACGCTGACCTACCAGCCCCGTTCGCGCCACTCCGGCAGCGAGGCGCGCTCGGCGCCGAGGGTGGAGTCGTTGCCGTGGCCGGGATAGAACCAGGTGTCGTCGGGCAGCACGCCGAAGAGCTTGGTCTCCACGTCGTCGATGAGGGTCGCGAACGCCTGGTCGTCGCCGAAGGTGTTGCCGACGCCGCCGGGGAACAGCGAGTCGCCGGTCCACAGGTGCGGGTGGCCGTCCGGGTCGCGGTAGAGCAGGCAGATCGAGCCGGGGGTGTGGCCGGTGACGCGAATGACCTCGAGCGTGCAGTCGCCGACCTGCACGGTGTCGCCGTCGCCGACGCGGCGGTCGACCGTCACGCCGGTCTGCTCGGTGATCGCGTCGGCGTCGGGCTCGCCGGCGACGGTGGTCGCCTCCGTGACCCGCACGAGGTCGGCCAGGGCGCGGTGGTGGTCCCAGTGCTGGTGGGTGGTCACGATCGTCGAGACGGCCCCGTCGGCCAGCTGCACGAGGGTCTCCGGCTGGTCGGCCGCGTCGATCAGGAGGTTCTCACCGGTGCGGCGGCAGGTCAGCAGGTAGCAGTTGTTGGACATCTGCTGGTCGACCGCGACCTTGGTGATCGTCAGCGCCTCCAGCTCTCGGACGTCCGGCGGCCCTCCGGGGGTCACCTCTCCGGTGTAGCTCATCGGCCCTCCATCGTCGGCAGTCTCCCGGTCGTGGACGACACTACGGGGCCGAGCTCGCGTCCCGTCGCCCACCAGGCCAGCGCCGCGACCGGGCCGCGGACGACCGGCGCGGCTGGCCCGGGGTCGCCGAAGAGCCAGCGCAGGTCGGCGTCGGTGGCCAGGGCCGTGAACGCCTCGCCCTCGTGGCGTCCGGCGTCGGCGTCGAGGAACGCCGCCGCCGTCGTGACGGGCCAGTCGGCGTAGGAGTAGCCCACGGCCAGGTCGGCGTGGTGGATCTCGACCTCCCGCAGCCGGAGCGCCGGCACCACGCTCACCGGGAGCACCCTGCCGCCGGGCGTCCGCTCGAAGGTCGCGCCGTCCGGCACCGAGCCCAGCACGGTGAGCGCGTCGTCGAAGGCGTCGGTCGCGGCCAGCAGGCGCTCGCGGACGAGGGCAGGGGGCTCACCGGAGAGCGCGGCGATGTCGGCGTCGCGGGCGTCGCCCGCGGCGTACATCGGCACGGCCCGACCCTCAGCGGCCCCGCGCACGACGCCGGCCAGCGCCTCCGCGTTGAGCGCGAGATGGGCGACCACGTGGGCACGGCTCCACCCGCGACACAGGCTCTCCCCGCCCCAGAGCCGCTCGGCCATCGCGCCGACGTCGTCGAGCAGGCGCTGGTCGGCGCGCCGCAGGGTGTCGTCCACGGGTCCATTCTGCCGCCCGGCGCGCCACCCCGTCCTGCGACGCCGGCCCGGCGTCCCGCGGCCACTGTCGGCGGCGGGTGAGAGTGTGGGATCACACGCGCGTCGGTTTGGCCGCGCGCCGTACGATCGCGAACACTTGTTCGACCCCGCTCCGCCCCGTTCCACCCACCGACCCGAGGACCCTGTGGCCGACCAGCTGATCATCCGCGGTGCTCGCGAGCACAACCTCAAGGACGTCTCGCTCGACCTGCCCCGCGACTCGCTCATCGTCTTCACGGGCCTCTCCGGCTCCGGCAAGTCCAGCCTCGCGTTCGACACCATCTTCGCGGAGGGGCAGCGCCGCTACGTCGAGTCGCTGTCGGCGTACGCCCGGCAGTTCCTCGGGCAGATGGACAAGCCCGACGTCGACTTCATCGAGGGGCTCTCGCCCGCGGTCTCGATCGACCAGAAGTCGACCTCGAAGAACCCCCGGTCCACCGTCGGCACGATCACCGAGGTCTACGACTACCTGCGCCTGCTCTACGCGCGGGCCGGCCGGGCGCACTGCCCGACCTGCGGTGCGCCGATCGAGCGGCAGACGCCGCAGCAGATCGTCGACCGGATGATGGCGCTCGAGGAGGGCACCCGCTTCCAGGTCCTCGCCCCGGTCGTCCGCGGCCGCAAGGGCGAGTACGTCGATCTCTTCAAGGAGCTGCAGGCGCAGGGCTTCTCCCGGGCCCGCGTCGACGGCGAGACCCATGCTCTCGACGACCCGCCGGTGCTCGACAAGAAGATCAAGCACAACATCGAGGTCGTCGTCGACCGCCTCGCCGTCAAGGCGACCGCCAAGCGCCGGCTGACCGACTCGGTGGAGACCGCCCTCGGCCTCGCCGGGGGCCTCGTCGTGTTCGACATGGTCGACGCGGGGGAGGAGCTGCGGTTCTCCGAGAAGATGGCGTGCCCCAACGAGCACCCCATCGAGACCGACGACCTCGAGCCCCGGTCGTTCTCGTTCAACTCGCCGTTCGGTGCCTGCCAGGCCTGCGTCGGCCTCGGCACCCGGATGGAGGTCGACCCCGAGCTGGTGGTGCCGGACCCGACCGCCACCCTCGCCGAGGGTGCGCTCCAGCCGTGGAGCCACGCGCACGTGGCCGACTACTTCGGCCGGCTGCTCGTCGCGCTCGGCGAGGAGCTCGGCTTCGACGTCGACACGCCGTGGGAGCAGCTCCCGGCCAAGGCGCAGCGCGCGATCCTCGAGGGCCACAGCACCAAGGTGCACGTCGTCACCCGCAACCGCTACGGTCGGCAGCGCTCCTACTACGCCGAGTTCGAGGGCGTGAAGAAGTACGTCGAGCGGCGGCACCGCGAGGCGGAGAGCGACACCAGCCGCGAGCGGTTCGAGGGCTTCATGCGCGAGGTCCCCTGCCCCGTCTGCGCGGGCAGCCGGCTCAAGCCGGTGTCCATGGCCGTCACCCTCGGCGCGAAGGACCGCGGCGGCAAGAACATCGCCGAGGTCTGTGCGCTGCCGATCAACGAGGCGGCCGACTACCTCGACAACCTCGACCTCAGCTCCCGGGAGCGCCAGATCGGCGCGCGCGTGCTCAAGGAGATCCAGGAGCGGCTGCGCTTCCTGCTCGACGTCGGGCTCGACTACCTCTCGCTCGACCGGCCGTCCGGCTCGCTGTCGGGCGGCGAGGCGCAGCGCATCCGGCTCGCCACCCAGATCGGAGCCGGCCTCGTCGGCGTCCTCTACGTCCTCGACGAGCCCTCGATCGGGCTCCACCAGCGCGACAACCAGAAGCTCATCGAGACCCTGGTCCGGCTCAAGGAGCTCGGCAACACCCTGATCGTGGTGGAGCACGACGAGGACACCATCCGGGTCGCCGACTGGATCGTCGACATCGGCCCCGGCGCCGGCGAGCACGGCGGCCAGGTCGTGCACTCCGGGCCGGTGAAGGAGCTCCTCGAGCATCCCGACTCGATGACCGGGCAGTACCTCTCGGGCCGGCGCGAGATCCCGGTGCCCGCCGTACGGCGCCCGCGGACCGCCGGCCGCGAGCTCAAGGTGATCGGCGCGCGCGAGCACAACCTCAAGAACGTCGACGTCGCCTTCCCGCTGGGGGTCTTCTGCGCCGTCACCGGCGTCTCGGGGTCGGGCAAGTCCACGCTGGTCAACGACATCCTCTACACCTCGCTGGCCAAGCAGATCTACAACGCGCGCACCATCCCCGGGCGGCACCAGAAGATCACCGGCCTCGAGCACGTCGACAAGGTGATCCACGTCGACCAGGGGCCGATCGGGCGCACGCCACGGTCCAACCCGGCCACCTACACCGGAGTGTTCGACCACATCCGCAAGCTCTTCGCGCAGACGCCCGAGGCGAAGATGCGTGGCTACCAGCAAGGTCGCTTCTCCTTCAACGTCAAGGGCGGCCGGTGCGAGGCGTGCACGGGCGACGGCACGATCAAGATCGAGATGAACTTCCTCCCGGACGTCTACGTCCCGTGCGAGGTCTGCCACGGCGCGCGCTACAACCGCGAGACCCTCGAGGTGCACTACAAGGGCAAGACCATCGCCGAGGTCCTCGACATGCCGATCGAGGAGGCGCTCGACTTCTTCGCCGCTGTCCCGGCCATCGCGCGGCACATGAAGACGCTGGTGGAGGTGGGGCTCGGCTACGTGCGGCTCGGCCAGCCGGCGACGACCCTCTCCGGCGGCGAGGCCCAGCGGGTGAAGCTCTCGACCGAGCTGCAGAAGCGGTCGACCGGTCGCACCGTCTACGTCCTCGACGAGCCGACCACGGGTCTGCACTTCGAGGACATCCGCAAGCTGCTCGGCGTGCTCTCGAGCCTGGTCGACAAGGGCAACACCGTCCTGGTGATCGAGCACAACCTCGACGTCATCAAGACCGCTGACTGGATCGTCGACATGGGCCCCGAGGGCGGGTCGCGCGGCGGCACGGTGGTTGCCGAGGGCACCCCCGAGCAGATCGCGGCCGTGCCGGAGAGCCACACCGGGAAGTTCCTCCGGCCGCTGCTCGAGGGTCGGGCCGCGGCGCAGCCGGCAGCGCCCAAGCGGTCGCGGGCGGCGGCGTCCAGCAAGCCGGCCGCAGCCAAGAAGACCGCGGCGCGGACCGCGCGGACCAAGGCGCGCGCGGACGCCTGAGCGGGTCACAGCCTTCTCACAGGATCCGGCCCTAGCCTGACGGTCATGACCGCTCCCCTCAGCAGGCGACGCGCCCTCTCGGGTGCCGCGACCGTCGGTGTCGGCCTCCCGCTCCTCGCCGCGTGCGGCGAGGACGGCGACTCCACCGCAGCGGATCCCGCCACCTCCGACTCCCCGGCATCCAGCACTCCCGCCTCGCCTACAGCGGCCGAGACCACGAGCGAGGCGCCCGCCGGCGGTGGCTCCGGGCTGGTCGCCACGGGCGACGTGCCGGTCGGGGGCGGAGTCGTGGTCAACGAGGAGGAGCTCGTGGTCACCCAGCCCACGGCCGGGGAGTTCAAGGCGTTCACCGCGATCTGCACCCACCAGGGCTGCCTGGTCGGCTCGGTGGCCGACGGCCGGATCGTCTGCCCGTGCCACAACAGCACGTTCTCGGTCGCCGACGGCTCCGTCACCGGCGGGCCCGCGAGCGCGCCGCTGGACGAGATCCCCGTGACGGTGACCGGCGACCGGGTCGTCCGGGCATGACCCTGTCGCAGTCCTGGGTGGCAGGGCCGCGGACCAGCCGCCGGATCATCTTCTCCGGGCTGGGGGCGCTGGGCGTGGCCGCGGCGCTGGCCGGGTGCGCCGGCGACGGCGGCGACGACGACGCTGCGGCCGAGCCCGGCACGGAGCTTGCCGCGACGTCCGAGGTCCCGGTCGGAGGCGGGGTCGTGCTCACCGACCAGAAGGTCGTGCTCACCCAGCCGAGCGAGGGGCAGTTCAAGGCCTTCACGGCCGTGTGCACGCACCAGCAGCTCACCGTGACGAGCGTCGCGGACGGCGAGATCAGGTGCGCCAACCACGGCTCGTCGTTCTCGGCGGAGACCGGAGAGGTGCAGGGTGGACCGGCGCCCTCAGCGCTGGAAGAGGTGGCGATCGAGGTCCGGGACGGCCGGATCGTCCGGGCCTGAGCGCGCCGGGGATCCGCCCGACCGCCTCGCACCTCGCGGACCCGATGTCCGTGGTCGTCCGTAGGCTGGAGGCGTGTCACCAGCCCTGAGCTACCGGCCCGAGCCCGGGTCGATCCCGACGCAGCCCGGGGTCTACCGCTTCCGCGACCGGCAGCGCCGGGTCATCTACGTCGGCAAGGCGAAGAACCTGCGCGCCCGGCTGTCGTCGTACTTCCAGGACGTCCGCAACCTCCACCAGCGGACGGCCACCATGGTGACCACGGCAGCGTCGGTGGAGTGGACGGTGGTGAAGACCGAGGTCGAGGCGCTCCAGCTGGAGTACTCCTGGATCAAGGAGTTCGACCCGCGGTTCAACGTGAAGTACCGCGACGACAAGTCCTACCCGTGGCTGGCCGTCACCGTGGGCGAGGAGTTCCCCCGGGTGATGGTGGGCCGCGGCGCGAAGCGCAAGGGCACCCGCTACTTCGGTCCCTACAGCCACGCCTGGGCGATCCGCGAGACCGTCGACATCCTGCTGCGCGTCTTCCCGATGCGGTCGTGCAGCAACGGGGTCTTCAAGCGGTCGGCCCAGATCGGCCGGCCGTGCCTGCTGGGCTACATCGACAAGTGCGCGGCGCCGTGCGTCGGCAACGTGAGCCCCGAGGAGCACCGGGCGATCGTCGACGACTTCTGCGACTTCATGGCCGGCCGCACGAAGCCGTTCATCAAGCGCATCGAGCAGCAGATGTACGCCGCCTCGGACGCCCTCGACTTCGAGAAGGCCGCCCGGCTCCGCGACGACCTCGGCGCGATGCAGAAGGCGCTGGAGAAGCAGGCCGTGGTGTTCGGCGACGGTTCCGACGCCGACGTGATCGCTCTCGCGGAGGACCCGCTGGAGGTCGCGGTGCAGGTCTTCTACGTCCGCGGCGGCCGGATCCGGGGCCAGCGCGGCTGGGTGGCCGACCGCACCGACGAGGGGGACACCTCCACCCTGGTCGAGCACTTCCTGCTGCAGCTCTACGCCGGCGTGGCGCCGGAGGACGCCCGTGACGCCGTCCCGCGCGAGATCCTGGTGCCGGAGCTGCCCCCGGAGCACGAGACGTTCGAGCAGCTCCTCAGCGACCTCCGCGGCGCGCGGGTCGAGGTCCGCGTCCCGCAGCGCGGTGACAAGCGGGCGCTCCAGGAGACCGTCGCCCGCAACGCCAAGGAGTCGCTCGCGCTGCACAAGACCAAGCGCGCCAGCGACCTGACCACCCGCAACCGGGCGCTGGGCGAGATCGCCGAGGCCCTGGAGCTCGACGAGGCCCCGCTGCGGATCGAGTGCTACGACGTCTCGCACACGCAGGGCGCCGAGATCGTCGCGTCGATGGTGGTCTTCGAGGATGGCTTGGCGCGGAAGGGGGAGTACCGCCGGTTCGTGATCAGGGACCAGGACGGCTCCGACGACGTCAAGGCGATGCACGAGGTGATCACCCGGCGGTTCCGCCGGCTGCTCGACGAGCAGGCGCGCTCGGAGCTGAAGCCGGGTGACGGCGAGACCGGACCGATGCTGGTCGACCCCGACACCGGCCGGCCGAGGAAGTTCGCCTACGCGCCCGGCCTCGTGGTGGTCGACGGCGGCCTGCCCCAGGTGGCGGCGGCGCAGCGGGCGCTCGACGAGCTGGGCATCGACGACATCCCCGTGTGCGGGCTGGCCAAGCGGCTGGAGGAGGTGTGGCTGCCGGGCCAGGAGGACCCGGTGATCCTCCCGCGTACCTCCGAGGGGCTCTACCTGCTCCAGCGGGTGCGCGACGAGGCCCACCGGTTCGCGATCTCCCACCACCGCAACCGGCGGTCGAAGTCGATGGTCGAGAGCCTGCTCGACGACGTGCCTGGCCTGGGGGAGGTGCGCCGCCGCACGCTGCTGCGCCACTTCGGGTCGCTGCGCAAGCTGCGGGCCGCCTCCGTCGAGGAGATCGCGGTCGTGCCGGGCATCGGCCCGCGCACCGCGGCCGCGATCAAGCAGGCGCTCGTCGGCGAGGATGAGGCACGGAGGGCGTGACGCCCGGGACAATGGCCCCATGACTGAGAGCACGCCCGGCCAGCTCGTCGTGGTCACCGGGATGACCGGAGCCGGCCGGAGCACGGCGGCCAAGGAGCTGGAGGACCTCGGCTTCTACGTCGTCGACAACCTCCCGCCGAGCCTGGTGCCCGACGTCGTGCGGCTGGTCGACGACAGCCACGGCCGCGCCCAGCCGGTGGCGGTCGTGGTCGACGTGCGGTCCGGCTCCTTCTTCCACGGGCTGCGCAGCACCCTCGCGCACGGCGTGACCGGTCGGGACACCACGCTGGTGTTCCTCGACGCCATCGACGAGGTGCTCGTCCGCCGGCAGGAGGCCGCTCGGCGCCCGCACCCGCTGCAGCAGGGTGGTCGCCTGCTCGACGGGCTCCAGCGGGAGCGGGTCGTGCTCGGCGACCTGCGGGCCGACGCGGATCTCGTCATCGACACCAGCAACCTCAACGTCCACCAGCTGACCGACCGCATCGCCGAGGCGTTCGGGACGGCCGAGACCACGCGGCTGCGGGTCACCGTGATCAGCTTCGGCTTCAAGTACGGCATCCCGGTCGACGCCGACTACCTGGCCGACATGCGGTTCCTGCCCAACCCGCACTGGGTGCCGGAGCTGCGGCCGCACACCGGGCAGGACGCCGACGTGGCCGAGTACGTCCTCGGCCGGCAGGGGGCCGCGGAGTTCCTGGACGCCTACGTCCCCCTGCTCGCCGGCGTGGCGGAGGGCTACATCCGGGAGGGGAAGCGGTTCATGCGGGTCGCCATCGGCTGCACCGGCGGCAAGCACCGCAGCGTGGCGATGAGCACCGAGATCGCGCGCCGCCTCTCCGAGCGGGGGTACGTCGCCCGGGCGATCCACCGCGACCTCGGTCGGGAATGATCGCCCGGTGACCTCCGACCTCGCCCGCCCGTCGCAGCGCGCCCAGGCAGTGGTCGCCCTCGGTGGCGGGCACGGACTGCACGCGTCCCTCAGTGCGCTGCGCATCCTGCACGACGACCTGACCGTCGACTCGCTGACCGCCGTGGTGACCGTGGCCGACAACGGCGGCTCCTCCGGCCGGCTGCGCGGCGAGTTCGGTGTGCTCCCGCCCGGGGACCTGCGGATGGCGCTCGCGGCCCTGTGCGGCGACGACGACTGGGGCGTCACCTGGGCCGGCGTGCTGCAGCACCGGTTCGCGGGCGAGGGCGAGATGCGCGGACACGTCGTGGGCAACCTGCTGATCGTCGGGCTCTGGGAGCTGCTCGGCGACCACGTCGAGGCCCTCGACCGGGTGGGCCAGCTGCTCGGCGCGAAGGGCCGGGTCCTCCCGATGGCGCTGACCCCGATGGACATCACCGCCGAGGTGCGCGGCCTGGTGCCCGACGACCCCGACGCGCTCACCACCGTGCGCGGGCAGGTCGAGGTGGCGACGACGGACGGCGTGATCACCTCGATCGCGCTCGACCCGCCGGCACCCGAGGTGAGCCCCGAGGTGGTCAGCTCGATCGGCGAGGCCGACTGGGTCGTGCTCGGCCCCGGTTCGTGGTTCACGTCGGTCCTGCCGCACCTGCTGGTCCCACGCCTGCGGGACGCGCTGGTCAGCACCGACGCCCGGCTGCTCGTCGTACTCAACCTGGCGGAGCAGGCGGGGGAGACCGGCGGGTTCGGCCCGGCCGACCACCTCGCCGTCCTGGCCGAGCACGCCCCCGACCTCGCGATCCACACCGTCCTCGCCGACCGCGAGTCCGTGGGGGACGACCTCGCCGACCTCGAGGAGACCGCGTCGGCGCTCGGCGCCCGACTCGTCGTCGACGACGTCGCGATGGGCGACGGCACGCCGCGGCACGACCCCGCCAAGCTGGCCGCGGCGTACGGCCGGATCCTGGCCACCGGCTGAGCGGTCCCGGTGCCCGTGGACGGGCCGACGACTGGGCCGACGACTGGGCCGACGACTGGGCGCGAGGGTTGTTGACCAGCGTGGGAGGATCCTCCTCATGGCGATGACTGCTCAGGTCAAGGCGGAGCTGTCCAGCACACCCGTCACCAAGGTGTGCTGCCGCAAGGCGGAGGTCGCCTCGACGCTCCGCTTCGCCGGGGGCCTGCACATCGTCGGTGGCCGGATCGTGGTGGAGGCCGAGCTCGACACGGGCGCGGCCGCACGCCGGCTCCGCAAGGACGTCGCCGAGATCTACGGTCAGAGCTCCGACGTGGTCATGGTGCAGGGCAACGGGATCCGCAAGGGCAGTCGCTACATCGTGCGCGTGGTCAAGGACGGCGAGGCCCTGGCCCGCCAGACCGGGCTGCTCGACCAGCGCGGCCGCCCGGTCCGCGGACTGCCGCCGGCCGTCGTCTCCGGTGGAGCGTGCGACGCGGTCGCCGCCTGGCGGGGGGCGTTCCTCGCGCACGGATCCCTCACCGAGCCCGGCCGGTCCTCGTCCCTGGAGGTGACCTGCCCCGGCTCGGAGGCGGCGCTGGCGCTCGTCGGCGTGGCCAGGCGGCTCGGCATCCAGGCCAAGGCCCGGGAGGTGCGCGGCGTCGACCGGGTGGTGATCCGCGACGGCGACGCGATCGGCCAGCTGCTCACCCGCCTCGGCGCCCACGAGACGCTGATGGCGTGGGAGGAGCGGCGGATGCGCCGGGAGGTCCGCGCCACCGCCAACCGGCTCGCGAACTTCGACGACGCCAACCTGCGCCGCTCGGCGCGGGCCGCCGTCACCGCCGGCGCACGCGTCGAGCGGGCGATGGAGATCCTCGGCGACGAGGTGCCCGACCACCTGCGGATGGCGGGCGAGCTCCGGCTGCAGCACAAGCAGGCGTCGCTCGAGGAGCTGGGGCAGCTGCACGACCCCGTGTTGACCAAGGACGCGATCGCCGGCCGGATCCGGCGCCTGCTCGCCATGGCCGACAAGCGCGCCGAGGACCTGGGCATCCCCGACACGGAGGCGTCGCTGACTCCGGAGATGCTGGCCGGCGACAGCTGACCGCGAGCGCCCTGCTCCGACGGCCGGGCTGTGACCGGGGTCACCCCCGGAGCCGTCGCCGCACAGCGGGCCGGTAGGGTCGGAATCCCGTAGGTTCCGCTCTCCCAGGAGGCTTGCTGTGACCGTTCGTGTAGGGATCAACGGCTTCGGCCGTATCGGCCGCAACTTCTTCCGCGCCGTGCGCGCGAGTGGGGCCGACATCGAGATCGTCGGCGTCAACGACCTCACGGACAACGCCACGCTGGCGCACCTGCTGAAGTACGACTCGATCCTCGGCCCCCTCGACGCCGAGGTCAGCTCGTCGGAGGACGCGATCGTCGTCGGCGGCAGCGAGATCCGCGCCTTCGCCGAGCGTGACCCCGCCGCCCTCAAGTGGGGCGACCTGGGCGTCGACGTGGTCGTCGAGTCGACCGGCTTCTTCACCGACGCGACGCAGGCCCGCGCGCACGTCGACGGCGGGAGAGCCAAGAAGGTGATCATCTCCGCGCCCGCCAAGAACGAGGACATCACGGTCGTGATGGGCGTCAACCACGAGCTCTACGACCCCGCGGCGCACACCGTCATCTCCAACGCCTCGTGCACCACCAACTGCCTGGCGCCGATGGCCAAGGCGCTCAACGACGGCCTGGGCATCGTCAAGGGCCTGATGACGACGGTGCACGCCTACACAGCCGACCAGAACCTGCAGGACAACATCCACAAGGACCTGCGCCGGGCGCGGGCCGCCGCGCTCAACATCGTGCCGACCTCCACCGGCGCGGCGAAGGCGATCGGCCTCGTGCTCCCCGAGATGAAGGGCAAGCTCGACGGCTACGCCCTGCGCGTGCCGACGCCGACCGGATCGCTGACCGACCTGTCGTTCGAGGCGTCCCGCGAGACGTCGGTCGACGAGGTCAACGAGATCGTCAAGGCAGCTGCCGACGGGCGCTTCCTGGTCTACTCCACCGACCCGATCGTGTCGTCCGACATCGTCACCCACCCCGCGTCGTGCATCTTCGACGCGCCGCTGACGAAGGTCATCGGCAACCAGGTCAAGGTCGCCGGGTGGTACGACAACGAGTGGGGCTACTCCAACCGCCTGGCCGATCTCATCGTGCACGTCGGCGCTACGCTCTGACACTCGTGAGCGACTACACCGGACTCGACCAGGACTTCCTCCGGAGCAGCAGCGGCAAGCGGGTCCTCGTCCGCTCGGACCTCAACGTCCCTCTCGAGGACGGGCGGATCACCGACGACGGGCGGATCCGGGCCAGCGTGCCCACGATCAAGGCGCTGGCCGACGCGGGGGCGCGGGTCGTGGTGGTCGCGCACCTCGGTCGGCCGAAGGGCGCCCCGGACCCGCAGTACTCGCTCGCGCCGGTCGCCGAGCGCCTCGGTGAGCTGCTCGGCGCCGACGTCGCGTTCGCCAACGACACGGTGGGCGAGTCGGCGCGCTCGGTGGTCGGGTCGCTGGGCGACGGCCAGGTCGCCGTGCTCGAGAACGTCCGCTTCAACGCCGGCGAGACCAGCAAGGACGACGCCGAGCGTGGCGCGTTCGCCGACCAGCTCGCCGGCCTGGCCGACGCCTTCGTCTCCGACGGGTTCGGCGTCGTGCACCGCAAGCAGGCCAGTGTGTACGACGTCGCGCAGCGGCTCCCGCACGCGATGGGCGGGCTGGTCGCGGCCGAGGTCGACGTGCTCCGGCGGCTGACCGTCGACCCGGAGCGCCCCTACGTCGTGGTGCTCGGCGGCTCCAAGGTCTCCGACAAGCTCGGCGTGATCGACAACCTGCTCGGCAAGGCCGACAAGCTGCTGATCGGCGGCGGGATGGTGTTCACCTTCCTCCGGGCCCAGGGCTTGGAGGTCGGCAAGAGCCTTCTCGAGGAGGACCAGCTCGACACGGTCCGCCGCTACCAGGAGCGGGCCGCCGAGCTCGGCGTCGAGATCGTCCTGCCGACCGACATCGTGGTCGCCGACAGCTTCGGCGACGAGGCGTCCGCCCGCGTCGTACCCGCCGACGCGATCCCCGCTGACACGCTCGGCCTGGACATCGGTCCCGAGTCCGGCAAGGTGTTCGCCGCCGCGCTCGCCGACGCCCGGACCGTGTTCTGGAACGGTCCGATGGGCGTCTTCGAGCAACCGGCGTTTGCCGAGGGCACCCGCGCGGTCGCCGACGCGCTCACCCGTGTGGAGGGCCTCTCGGTCGTCGGCGGCGGGGACTCGGCGGCGGCGGTGCGCAGGCTCGGCTTCGACGAGCAGTCGTTCGGGCACATCTCGACCGGTGGTGGCGCCAGCCTCGAGTACCTCGAGGGCAAGGAACTCCCCGGCATCACGGTTCTGGAGGACTGACATGGTCGCGCACGGCACCCGCACCCCGCTGATGGCGGGCAACTGGAAGATGAACCTCAACCACGCCGAGGCGGTGGTCCTGGTCCAGAAGCTGGCGTGGACGCTGTCGGACAAGCGGCACGACTTCGCGAAGGTGGAGGTGGCCGTGCTGCCGCCGTTCACCGACATCCGATCCGTGCAGACGCTCGTGGACGGCGACCGGCTGCAGATCCGGTACGGCGCGCAGGACGTCTCGATGCACGCCGGCGGCGCCTACACCGGGGAGATCTCCGCGGCGATGCTCGCGAAGCTGGGGTGCTCCTACGTCGCGGTCGGCCACTCCGAGCGCCGCCAGCACCACGGGGAGACCGACGAGGTCGTCAACAAGAAGGCGAAGGCGGCGCTGGGGGAGAAGATCACGCCGATCGTCTGCGTCGGGGAGGGCCTCGACGTCCGCCAGGCCGGTGAGCACGTGCCGCACACGATGGCGCAGGTCGACGGCTCGCTCGCCGGCCTCAGCAAGAAGCAGGTCGCCGGGCTGGTGATCGCCTACGAGCCGGTGTGGGCGATCGGCACCGGCGAGGTGGCGACCCCCGAGGACGCCCAGGAGGTGTGCGCGGCCATCCGCGGGCAGGTGCGGGAGTCGTTCGGCGACGAGGCCGCCGACGCGGTGCGCATCCTCTACGGCGGGTCCGTCAAGGCCGCCAACGTGGCAGGCATCATGGCGCAGCCCGACGTCGACGGAGCCCTCGTGGGCGGCGCCAGCCTCGAGGCGGACGAGTTCGGCGGGATCTGCCGGTACTACGACATGCCGGTGCTGTCCTGACCGGACCCCTGACGTAGGATTCCAGCCGTGTCGACGCTCCTCACTGTCCTGCTCGTGATCACGAGCCTGCTGCTCATCCTCCTGGTGTTGCTGCACAAGGGACGGGGCGGCGGGCTCTCGGACATGTTCGGCGGCGGCGTGTCGAGCTCGCTCGGCGGGTCGTCGGTCGCCGAGCGCAACCTCGACCGGTTCACGGTCGGGGTCGGCGTGATCTGGTTCGCGTGCGTCATCGCACTCGGCCTGCTGCTGGCTTATCAGAGCTGAACAACTGCGACCGGCCCTCGTGGGTCGACTGAGCTGAGGAGAGTCCGTTGGCTGGTGGTGGGAACGCGATCCGCGGTAGCCGTGTGGGTGCCGGGCCGATGGGGGAGGCCGAGCGCGGCGAGGCTGCCCCCCGGCAGGCGGTGACGTACTTCTGCGCGCACGGGCACCGCTCCGTGATCACCTTCTCCGTCGAGGCGTCGGTGCCGGACTCCTGGGACTGCCCGAAGTGCGGCCTGCCGGCCGGCCTGGACTCGGAGAACGCGCCGCCGGCGCCGAAGATCGAGCCCTACAAGACGCACCTGGCCTACGTGAAGGAGCGTCGCTCCGACAAGGAGGCCGAGGTCATCCTGGACGAGGCCATCCAGCTGCTGCGATCGCGCCGCAAGTCCGGCGAGATCATCTTCTGAGCCCCGGGCGGGTCAGCCTGACGCACTCGAGGACCTCGCTGCCCTCGACCGCCGCGACCAGCTACCCCGCGGGAACCAGTAGTGCGTCGACGCCGGCCACAGGTCGACGTCGAAGCCGGTGAACCCGCCGTCGGGGTCGGCGGTCGACAGCCACCGGAGATCCTCGGCGGCGTCCTGCACGCGGCGCAGGGTCAAGGCTTGCAGGCCGCTCGGGATCAGAGGTCGCGGTGGACGTCGTCCGGTGGCAGCTCGTGCTGGTTGAGTCGCACGATCGCCACCACGAGGCCACCCCACAGGATGGCCATCGCGACCAGCATCAGGATCACCGCATCGGCGCTCATCGCAGCTCCTCCGTCCGGTCGTAGGGTTCCTCGAGCGGTGTCTCGGGCCGCCAGCGCACCAGGCTGGCCAGCACTGCGAAGACGATCACGGCGACGGCGCTGCCCCAGCCCAGCACGTTGAGCATCCAGCCCGGATAGCCGCCGTACGGCTCGTCGAGGTCGGTGATGAGCGCGTCGACGAGCACGTAGCCGAGGGCGACCGGGGCGATCAGCCCGACCAGCGCGTACCAGACGGGGCCCAGCTTCAGCGAGCCGTGGATGTTGAGGTGGGCGGCCAGCCCCGGCAGCGCCCGGATCAGCCAGGCCACCACGACCATGCTGACCACGGCGACCAGGAGGATGCCGAACTGGTTCATGAAGTGGTCCACGATGTCGAGGACGTGGAGGCCGCTGGTGGTGCTGAAGAGCACCAGGCTGATCAGCGCAGCGGGGACACCCACCACCATCGAGGCGCCGACCCGGGTCATCTCGAACTTGTCGCGGACGGCGGAGATGACGACCTCGATCACGCTGACGAGCGAGGTCAGCCCGGCGATCACCAGCGACCCGAAGAACAGCACGCCGATCAGCGCTCCCGCCGGCGCCTCGCTGATCAGTGCGGGGAAGACGATGAACGCGAGACCGATGCCGCCCTGCACCACCTCGTCGACCGCCACGCCCTGGGCCTGCGCCATGAAGCCGAGCGCGGCGAAGACGCCGATGCCCGCGAGCAGCTCGAACCCGGAGTTCGCGAAGCCGACGACCAGCCCGGAGCCCGGCATGTCGGTGCGCCGGTCGACGTACGACGCGTAGGTGATCATGATGCCGAAGCCGATCGACAGCGAGAAGAAGATCTGGCCGAACGCCGCTGACCACACCCCGGGCTCGGCGAGAGCCTCCCAGCTGGGGGAGAAGAAGGCGTCCAGACCCATGGTCGAGCCGTCGAGCGTCACCGCGCGGATCACCAGCGCGACGAAGGCGAGGACGAGGACCGGGATGAAGAACAGCGACAGCCGGCCGATGCCCTTCTGCACCCCCAGCGCCATCACGGCGAGCACGGCGAGCCACACGAGAGCGAGCGGCACCAGCACGCCGACCACGATGTCGGCGGTGATGCCCGGGTCGCTCACCTCGAGGAACTCGCCGGCGAAGAACGCCTCCGGCTCGTCGCCCCAGGCCTCGGTCACCGAGAACACGGTGTAGCGCAGCGCCCACGCGATCACCGCGGCGTAGTACACCGCGATCAGGAAGCAGATCGCGACCTGCCACCAGCCCAGGAACTCGGTGCCCCTGCGGAGCCGTGCGAACGAGAGCGGGGCGGAGCCGCGGTGACGGTGCCCGAGCGCGTAGTCCATGAAGAGGAACGGCAGGCCTGCCGTCAGCAGGGCGACGAGGTACGGGATGAGGAAGGCGCCGCCGCCGTTCTCGTAGGCGACGTAGGGGAAGCGCCAGATGTTCCCGAGCCCCACGGCAGACCCGATGGCTGCCAGGATGAAGACCGTCCGGGTGTTGAACGCGCCGCGTCGTTGGGCGTGGTCGACTGTCGTGGTCATCCTGACATCGTGGTGGGTTCGGCCGTCCGGGGCAAGGACCGCGTCACGCGCGCGAGGCGGCCGCCGAGTCCAGGAACCACGTGGTCTCGTGCGCGCCGCGCACACCGCGGGCCGGTGTCTCCTCGATGCTGCCCTCGTCGGCCAGCGCGCGGGCGACCGCTTCGGCCTTGCCCTCGCCGCTCACGACGAACCACACCGCGCCGGCCCGGTTGAGCACGGGGAAGGTCAGCGAGACGCGCTCGGGGGGTGGCTTGGGCGAGTCGGTGACCCCGACGGCGGCGTCGTCGGTCATCGAGAGGTGCGGAAGACCGGGGAACAGCGAGGCGACGTGGCCGTCGGGACCGACGCCCAGCATCATCACCAGGAAGTCCTCGCCGCGGCTCAGCAGCAGCCGGTCCACCTCCGCGGCGTAGGCGCGGGCCGAGTCGGCCACGGAGCCGACCTCGTCGGCCGGCGGGGCGGTGTGGACGCGGTGGTCGGGCACGCCGAGCTCGTCGAGGAAGGCCGCGCGGGCCTGGGCGACGTTGCGGTCGGGGGAGTCGGCCGGGACGAACCGCTCGTCGCCGAACCAGAACTCCACCGCGCCCCAGTCCACGCCGGCGCCCGGCGCGTGGTGGGTGACGGCTCGGTGGATCGCCTCGGCGATCGAGCCACCGGTGAGGCAGACGTGCGGCACGGTGCCGGCGGCCTGGGCGTCGGCGATCCGGTTGAGGAGCTCACCGGCGACCGCCGTCGCCAGCGCGTCGGGGTCGTCGTGGACCTCGACGAGCGGAGGTACGTCGTTCATCGCAGCAGCTCCGTGACAGCCTGCATCGCACCCGGCTCGGTCAGGTGCAGGCGCAGGACGGGGCGTCCCTTGTCCGCCAGCACCTGCCCGTCGCCGACCGCCTGGGAGAGCAGGAACTCGTGGAAGGTGAACGGGCGGCCGGGGATGTCCAAGTCCTGCACAGCGTCCCCGGTGATCTGCAGGTAGACGCCGGTCGAGGGGCCGCCCTTGTGGTACTGCCCGGTCGAGTGGAGGAAGCGCGGACCCCAGCCGAAGGTCACCGCCCGGCCGGTGCGCGCGGCGAGGGTGCCGCGGACCGAGGCCAGGGGCGCGTCGCGCAGCCGGTCGAGATAGGCCTGGACTGCCAGGTAGCCCCGGTCGGGATCGAGCCGGGCGAGGAGCGCCTCGACGGCGGCGGCCGCGGTCGTCGTACCGTCGGGAAGCCAGCCGGGCGACGCGAAGACGGTGATGGCCCCGTCGGTGAAGGTCGGGGTCGGCGGCTCGCCACCGCCCTCGAGCATGGCGCGGGCGGCCGCCTTGGCCGACTCCACGTCGGGCTGGTCGAACGGGTTGATCCCGATCACCCGGCCCGCGACGGCCGTGGCGTGCTCCCACAGCAGCAGCTGGGCGCCGAGCGGGCCGTCGACCGCCGCACTCCAGCCGGAGGCGGGGGTCACGTCGTCGAAGGGGAACCGCGGTCCCACGGCGGCGAGCAGCTCGTCGGGCCGGCTGGGATCGAAGTCCGGCGCGGCCACCGACTCCACCACGACGGGCAGGATCCCCTTGCCGTCCTTGCCGGTGGACTCGGCGACCAGCTGCTCGGCCCAGTCGCCGAAGCCGGGATGGGCGGAGCCGGCGTCGGCGAGGACCAGCTTGTCCACGCCGGCCAGGTTGGCGGCGCCGAGGAGCGCGCCCAGCCGGAGTCCGGGGTTCGTGGGGTCGTCGGCCTCGAGGGCGGGCCGGGCCGACTCGGCCTCGTCGAGGAGCCGGGCGATGTCGGCACCGGCCAGTCCGCTCGGCACCAGACCGAAGGCGGTCAGCGCGGAGTAGCGACCACCGACGTCGGGATCGGCGTGGAAGACGCGATATCCGGCCTCGGTCGCCGACTTCGACAGGGGCGAGCCGGGGTCGGTGACGACCACGATGCGCTCGGCAGGATCGATGCCCGCGTCGCGGAACGCCTGCTCGTAGGCCCGCCGCTGGCTGTCGGTCTCGACGGTGCCGCCGGACTTGCTGGAGACGACGACGAGGGTCCGCTCGAGGCGGTCGGCGAGGGCCGAGCGCACCATGTCGGGGTCCGAGGAGTCGAGCACCGTCAGCTCGACGCCGGCGGCTTCGCAGATCACCTCGGGAGCCAGGGACGAGCCGCCCATGCCGCAGAGCACGACCCGGTCGAGACCGGCCCGCAGCCTCTCCTCGCGGAGCGCGGCGATCTCGTCGACGAGCGGGCGCGAGGTGGCCGGCAGCGCGACCCAGGCCAGCCGCACGGCCGCCTCGGCCTCGGCGGCGTGCCCCCACAGGGTGGGGTCCTGTGCCGCCAGGCGCGAGGCGACGCGGTCGGCGACCAGCCCGTCGAGCGTGGCGGCGAGCTCCGCCTCGTCGGGACATCCGAGCCGCAGCTCCACCCCTGTCTCCGCGGCCGTCCCGCCAGAGGTCATCGGGTGACCGCCTCCATCTGGCCCTCGACCGTCTCGACGAGCTCCGTCCACGACGCCTTGAACTTGTCCACGCCCTCGCTCTCCAGGGCGAGGAACACGTCGTCGAGGTCGACGCCGACCGCGCTGATCCGGTCGAACACCTCCTGGGCCTCCTCGGCCCGGCCCGACACCTGGTCGCCCTTGACCTCGCCGTGGTCGGCGAACGCCATCAGGGTCTTCTCCGGCATCGTGTTGACGGTGTCGGCGACGACGAGGTCGGTGACGTAGAGGGTGTCGGGGTAGTCGGGGTTCTTCACACCGGTGGACGCCCACAGCGGACGCTGGGGGTGCGCGCCGTCGGCGGCGAGCGCCTGCCAGCGCTCGGAGGAGCACACCTCCTCGAAGGCGGCGTAGGCGAGCTGGGCGTTGGCCACGGCGGCCTTGCCGCGCAGCCCGAGGGCTTCGTCGCCACCGATCTTCTCGAGCCGCTTGTCGATCTCGCTGTCGACCCGCGACACGAAGAACGAGGCCACCGAGCGGATGGTCGCCAGGTCCACGCCGGCGGCCTTCGCCTTCTCCAGGCCGGCGAGGTAGGCGTCCATCACGGCGCGGTAGCGCTCCACGGAGAAGATCAGCGTCACGTTGACGCTGATCCCCGCGGCGATGACCTCGGTGATGGCGGGGAGCCCCTCCAGGGTGGCGGGGATCTTGATCAGGGCGTTGGGACGGTCCACCGCGGCCCAGAGGGCCTTCGCCGACGCGATCGTGCCGTCGGTGTCGTTGGCCAGCAGCGGCTCGACCTCGATCGACACCCGGCCGTCGTCGCTGGTCGACCCGGCGACCGGAGCCAGCACGTCGCAGGCGTTGCGCACGTCGTCGGTGGTCAGGGCGAAGATCACCTCGTCCACCGACCTGTCGTCGGCGACGAGAGAGCGCACCTGCTCGTCGTACCGCTCGCCGTCGGCGATCGCGCTCGCGAAGATGGTCGGGTTCGTCGTCACGCCGACGACGGACTTCTCCTTCACGAGCTGCTCGAGGTTGCCGGTCTCGATCCGCTCCCGGGAGAGGTCGTCGAGCCAGATGGACACCCCCGCGTCAGCGAGGGCCTTCAGTCGATCACTCATGAATCCTCCTCGTAGTGCTCCTGCGGGGGTGGTACGGCGGCTCAGGCCTTGCCGGCCGCCTCGATGCTGTCCCGCGCCGCCTGGGCGACGGCCTCGGGGGTGAAGCCCAGCTCGGTGAAGATCCGGGCCCCGTCGGCGGACGCGCCGAAGTGCTCGAGGCTGACCATCCGGCCGGCGTCGCCGACGTACTCGCGCCAACCCAGCCGGAGGCCGGCCTCGACGCTGACGCGGGCCTTCACCGTCGGTGGCAGGACCTCGTCGCGGTAGGCCTGGGTCTGCTGCTCGAACCACTCGATGGACGGCATCGAAACCACCCGGGCGCCGACGCCCTCGGCGGCGAGCAGCTCGCGGGCCCGGACGGCGAGCTGCACCTCCGAGCCGGTGCCGATCAGGATCACGTCGGGCTCGCCGCCCTCGGCGTCGAGGAGGACGTAGCCGCCCTTGGCGACACCCTCGGTCGTCGCGAAGCCCTGCTCGCCGCGGGGAAACGTCGGGACGGCCTGGCGGCTGAGGATCAGGCCGGCCGGACGGTCGGTGTTGCGCAGGACCTGGAGCCAGGCGGCCGCGGTCTCGTTGGCGTCGGCCGGCCGGACCACGTCGAGGCCCGGGATCGCGCGGAGCGCCCAGAGGTGCTCGACCGGCTGGTGGGTCGGGCCGTCCTCGCCGAGGCCGATCGAGTCGTGCGTCCAGACGTAGACGACCGGCACCTGCATCAGCGCGGCCACCCGGACGGCGCCGCGCATGTAGTCGGAGAAGGTCAGGAAGGTGCCGCCGAAGACGCGAGTTCCGCCGTGGACGGCGATGCCGTTCATGATCGCGCCCATGCCGTGCTCGCGGACGCCGAAGTGGATCACCCGACCCTGGTGCGGGTCGCCCTGCCACTCCTCGACGGACCGGTCACGCGGCAGGAACGACGGCGCGTCCTTGATCGTGGTGTTGTTGGAGCCGGCCAGGTCGGCCGAGCCTCCCCACAGCTCGGGAAGGACGGGCGCGATCGCGTTGATCACCTTGCCGGACGCGGCACGGGTGGCGACGCCCTTGGCGTCGGCCTCGAAGGCCGGCAGCGCCGCCTCGATCCCGTCGGGCAGGGCGCGCGCTCGCATCCGTCGCAGCAGCGCGGCGCCCTCGGGGTGGGCGGCCGCCCAGGCGTCGTACTGCTCCTGCCACTGCGCCGCCCAGGCCTTGCCGCGCTCGACGAGCGAACGGGTGTGGGTGAGCACGTCGTCGGGGACCTCGAAATCCTTCTCGGGGTCGAAGCCGAGGATCTGCTTGGTGGCGGCCACCTCCTCGGCCCCGAGCGCGGAGCCGTGCGCCGCCTCGGTGTTCTGGGCGTTCGGCGCCGGCCACGCGATGACCGTCTTGAGCACGATCAGCGAGGGCCGGTCGGTGACCGCGTCGGCGGTCCGCAGCGCCTCGTGGAGGGCCGGCACGTCCTCCTCGTAGTTGGCCAGGTCGGAGTGGTCGGTGCCGGTCCAGTCGACGGTCTGCACGTGCCAGCCGTAGGCCTCGTAGCGCTGGGCGACGTCCTCGTTGAGGGCGATCCGGGTGTCGCCCTCGATCGAGATCCGGTTGGCGTCGTAGATGACGGTGAGGTTGCCGAGCTGCTGCGTGCCGGCGATCGACGACGCCTCGCTGCTCACGCCCTCCTCGAGGTCACCGTCGGAGGCGATGACGTAGATGCTGTGGTCGAACACGGACTCGCCGTCGCCGGCATCCGGATCGAGCAGGCCGCGCTCACGCCGCGACGCCATCGCCATGCCCACGGCGTTGGCGAGGCCCTGGCCGAGCGGGCCGGTGGTGACCTCCACCCCGGCGGTGTGGCCGTACTCCGGGTGCCCGGGTGTCTTGCTGCCCCAGGTCCGCAGGCTCTGCAGGTCGGACAGCTCGAGGCCGAAGCCACCGAGGAAGAGCTGGGTGTAGAGGGTGATCGAGCTGTGGCCCGCGCTCAGCACGAACCGGTCACGGGCGATCCAGTTCGGGTCGGCGGGGTCGTGCCGCATCACCTTCTGGAACAGCAGGTAGGCGGCCGGCGCGAGGCTCATGGCGGTGCCGGGGTGGCCGTTGCCCACCTTCTGCACGGCGTCCATCGCCAGCACCCGTGCGGTGTCGACGGCCCTCCGGTCCAGATCGGTCCACTCCAGATCCGCAATCATGGTGTCGAGCCTACTCAGCGCAGTGGCATGGCCGACACCGGCTGGGTGCAGGCGGATCCGGCCGCTCGGGCTACACTCGGACCGCTTCTATCCCGGCCCCGAGGACTGTTGTGACCTACGTCGACCCGACGAGCCCGGAGCTGCTGTCCGTCGACGAGCCGCAGCCCAAGGCCACCTTCCGCGACGTCGTCATGGCCTACGTCGGCCTCACCAAGCCCCGGGTCATCGAGCTGCTGCTGCTGACGACGGTCCCGGTCATGTTCTTCGCGGCCCGCGGCGTGCCCCCGCTGGGCCTGGTGCTCGCGACCGTGGCCGGCGGCACGCTCTCGGCCGGCTCGGCGTCGGTCTTCAACTGCGTCTACGACCGCGACATCGACGAGCAGATGCGCCGCACGCGGCGCCGGGCGCTGCCTCGGCACATCGTGACGCCGGCCGCCGCGCTCGTGTTCGGCGTGGTGCTCGGGGTGCTGTCGACGGTGATCCTCGCCGTCTGGGTGAACCCGCTCTCGGCGGCGCTCTCCGTGGGGGCCAACGCCTTCTACGTGTTCGTTTACACGATGCTGCTCAAGCGTCGTACGACCCAGAACATCGTGTGGGGCGGGATCGCCGGCTGCTTCCCGGCCCTGATCGGCTGGACGGCCGTGACCGGCGAGCTCTCCTGGGTGCCGATCGTGCTGTTCGCGGTGGTGTTCTTCTGGACCCCGCCGCACACCTGGGCGCTCGCGCTCCGCTACCGCGACGACTACGCCCAGGTCGACGTGCCGATGCTGCCGGTCGTCAAGCCCGCCCGCACCGTCGCGCTGCAGATCGTCCTGTACAGCTGGGTCATGGTCGCGACGTCGCTGCTGCTGTGGCCCGTCGCCGGCACCGGCCCGCTGTACCCCGTCGCCGCCGTGGTGCTCGGCGCCATGTTCCTCGCCCAGGCCCACGGCCTCCACCGCCGCGCCCGCACCACCGAGGACCTCAGCGTCCTCCAGCCGATGCGCCTGTTCCACTCATCGAACCTCTACCTCTCCCTCCTCTTCGTCGCTGTCGCGATCGACCCCCTCCTCAAGTAGCCGAGTTGGGGCTTGCGCCCCGCGAGCTGGGGCTTCGGGCCGTCGAGTCGGGCGTTCGGTCCCGCCGAGCCGGGGCTTGTGAGTCAGGAGCGGGGGTGGGTGGCGAGGACGAGCCAGGTCAGCGCGGCGGAGGTGACCGCGGCGCCGAGCATGTGGACGCCGACCAGGAGCTCGGGCAGGTCGGTGAAGTACTGCCAGAACCCGACGGCGCCCTGGGCCAGCTCGACGCAGAGGAGGCCGACCGCGGCGCGGAAGGCGACGGACCGGCCGCCACGCCACGCCACGACCACGGCCGCCAGGGTGACGGCGACGAGCGCGTAGACCGCCCACGCGTGCACGTGGGAGAACAGCTGCGGGTCGAGGTCGTTGCGCGGAGCCTGGGCGTCCCCGGCGTGCGGGCCGGAGCCGGTGACGACGGTTCCGAGGTAGAGCACCACCCAGCCGACGGCGAGCGCCAGCCAGGCGAGGCCCCGGAGCGCCGGGGGCGAGGCGGGCCGGCGGACGACGACCACGCTGTCGAGCAGCACCACGCACACGGCGACCATCGCCATGGACACCAGCATGTGGAGCGCGACGACCCACGGGTTGAGGTCGGTGAGCACGGTGACGCCGCCGATCAGCGCCTGCGCGGGGATGCCGAGCGCGATGATGGTCGCCCACGTCGTGGGAGCCGGGTCGCGGTCTCGCCGCGCCCGGGCCGCGCACCAGCAGGCGACGGCGATGGCGATGAGGACGTAGGTGAGCAGCCGGTTGCCGAACTCGATCACGCCGTGGAGGCCCAGCTCGGGATGGGCGGTCCACCGCTCCGACGTGCACTGCGGCCAGGTCGGACAACCGAGCCCGGACGCGGTCAGCCGTACGGCGCCGCCGGTCACCACGATGACCACGTTGGCCACCAGGTTGGCCCACGCGAGCGGCACCAGCCGGGGCCCGAGCACGCGCTCGACCCGCTCGACGACCGCGCCGACGCCGGACCGCACGCTCACTCCCATCGGAACGTCCGTGCGGTGAGGACCGAGCCGAGCACGGCCCAGCCGAGGAGGACCAGCAGGTCGCGGACGGCGGCCCCGCCGTCGCAGGCGGCCCGGACGGCCTCGCCGAGCGCGCCGGAGGGCAGCCACTGCACGACGTCGCCGAGGCCGCCGTACGCACTCACCGGCAGTACGACGGCGCCGCCCGCGAGCAGCAGGAGGTAGACCAGGTTGGCGGCCGCCAGCGTCGCCTCCGCCCGCAGCGACCCGGCGAGGAGCATGCCGAGCGACGCGAACGCCGCCGTGCCGAGGAGCGCGGCCAGCACCAGGGACAGCACGGCGACGCCGTCCGGACCGCGCCAGCCGAGGGCCAGCCCGACGCCGCCGATCACCAGGAACTGGAGCAGCTCGACCGCCAGGAGCGCGGCCACCTTGCCGCCGAGCAGCGTGGCGCGGGAGAGCGGCGCGGTGCCGAGCCGCTTGAGCACCCCGTAGCGCCGCTCGAAGCCGGTCGCGATGGCCAGCGAGGTGAAGGCGGTCGACATCACTGCCAGAGCGAGCACCCCGGGCGTCAGCACGTCCACGGGCTCGCCGTCGAGGTCCAGACCGATCCGGTCCGCGCCCTGGACGGCGCCCACGAGCACGATCACCGGGATCACGACCGCGAGCAGCAGCTGCTCGCCGTTGCGCAGCATCAGCCGCGCCTCCATGCCGGCCTGCGTCGCGAGCTGGCGCAGGACGGGCGCGGCGCCGGGGGCGGGGGCGAACACGCCGGAGGAGCCGGGGGTGGACATCAGAGCTCCTCCCGGCCGGTCAGCTCGAGGAAGACGTCCTCGAGGTTGCGCTGGCCCAGAGCCAGCGACTCGGGCAGCACGTCGTGGTCGGCGCACCACTGGGACACCTTCGCCAGGGTGCTGCCGTCGGCCGGGCCGGACACCTGCAGGCTGAGCGGGTCGAGCACCGTGAGCTCGGTCCCGGCGCCCAGCGCGGCGGCGAGCGCGTCGGGGGAGCCCGGCGGGAAGGGCTGCGTGACGACCAGGCGGATGGTGGCGACCGTGCCGCCACGGGTCAGCTCGAGCGGCGACCCGCTGGCGACCAGCCGGCCGCGGTCGAGGATGTGGACCCGGTCGGCGAGCCTCTCGGCCTCCTCCAGGTAGTGGGTCGTGAGCACGACGGTCACCCCGTCGGCGCGCAGCTCCTCGAGCAGCTCCCACACGGCGCGCCGGATCTGCGGGTCGAGCCCGGCTGTCGGCTCGTCGACGAAGACCAGCTCGGGGCGCCCGACCAGGGCGAGCGCCAGGCCCAGTCGCTGCTGCTGCCCGCCCGAGAGCCGGCGGTACGGCGTCCGCCCGCACTCGTGCAGCGCGAGCCGCTCCATCAGCAGGCCGGTGTCGAGCGGGTGGGCGTGCAGGCGCGCGAAGTGCCGCAGCATCTCCTCGGCGCGCGCCCCGCTCCACGCGCCGCCGGACTGCAGCATCACGCCGATGCGGGGGAGCAGCTCGTGGCGGTCGCGGAGCGGGTCCAGCCCCAGCACGCGCACGGTCCCCGCCTGGGCCCGCCGGTAGCCCTCGCAGGTCTCGAGCGTGGTCGTCTTCCCCGCACCGTTCGGGCCGAGCACCGCGGTGATGGTGTGGGGCTCCACGTCGAGCGAGAGCCCGTCGACGGCGGTGCGCTCGCCGTACCGCATCACCAGGCCGTCGACCCGCACAGCAGGGTCGGCGGGGAGAGTCGCAGGCACCCGGGGAGTGTAGGGCGCCGGTCGCAGCCCTACGCTGGCGGCCGTGAGTCCCTGGCTGCACGGCGTGATCCTCGCCATCTGTGCCGTTGCGGCCGTGCTGCTGGTGGTCGACCTCGTGCGCGACCGGGCGGCCCAGGACAGCCACTACCTCGCGCTCGCGGTGCTGGAGGTCGCGCTGCTCGGGCAGCTGGTCTGGGCGCTGGTCGCCCTGGCGGGGACCTCCCGCGACCTCGACGGCCCCACCTTCGTCGCCTACCTCGTCACCACCGTGGTCGCCCCGGTGGCCGGCGCGTTCTTCTCCCTGGCGGAGCGGAGCCGGGTCGGCACCACGATCCTGCTCCTCGCGGTGGCGACGGTGGCGGGGCTGCAGGCGCGGCTCTGGCAGCTGTGGGGAGGCGCGGGTGGCTGAGGCGCCGCGCGGGCAGGAGCTCTCGTCGGGCTGGGGCCGGGCGCTGGTCTTCGTGTACGGCGTCTTCGCGGTGGCGGCCACCGGGCGGTCGGCCGTCCAGCTCGGCATGGACGCCGACCGGGCCCCGCTCGCCTACGCGCTGTCGCTGGCGGCCGCCGTGATCTATCTGGTCGCGACCAGCAGCCTGCTGCTGGGCGGTCGCACGGGCTGGCGGGTCGCCGCTGCCGCCGTCGTGGTGGAGCTGGTGGGCGTGCTCGCCGTCGGCACGCTCAGCTATGTCGCGACCGACCTGTTCCCTGACCGGACGGTGTGGTCGCACTTCGGCCAGGGCTACGCGTTCCTGCCGCTGGTGCTGCCGTTCGCGGGCCTGGCCTGGCTGCGGCACACGGCGCCCCGCTGAGGCGCACGTCACTAAGGCACGCCTTCCTTGAAGGCCCGGAATCAATATCGGCACACTGGTGTTGTGGAAATCGTGACCGACCTCGACCAGCCGACGCGCCAGCGCGTCGCGCGGTCGATCCTGGTCAACGGTCCCTCGACGGCTGCCGCGCTGGCCGAGCGGCTGGCCCTGACGCCCGCCGCCGTCCGCCGCCACCTCGACCAGCTGGTCGCCGAGGGCGCGGTCGAGGCCCGCGACCCGCGGCCGGTCGGCGCCCGCGGCCGGGGTCGCCCGGCGAAGGTGTTCGCCCTCACCGAGCGCGGCCGCGACGGCTTCGACCAGCGGTACGACGACCTGGCGGCCGAGGCGCTGCGCTTCCTGCGCGAGACCGCCGGCGAGGACGCCGTCCGGGCCTTCGCGGAGCGGCGCGCGGCGTTCATCGAGCAGCGCTTCCCCGTCGTACGGGACGCCCACCCCGACGCGTCGCCGGCCGAGGTGCTGGCGAAGGTGTTCAGCGACGAGGGCTACGCCGCGGCCGTCCACGACATCCCCGTGGGGGAGGAGCTGTGCCAGCAGCACTGTCCCGTCTCCCACGTCGCCCACGAGTTCCCGCAGCTGTGCGAGGCGGAGACCGCGGCCATCAGCCGCGTCCTCGGCACCCACGTGCAGCGGCTGGCGACCATCGCCCACGGCGACGGCGTGTGCACCACGTGCATCCCCGACGTCCACCAGATCGAACGGGTCACCCCACGCTCGACCGACCAAGAGAAGGAGCAGGTCACCTCATGACCTCCATCGAAGAGCTGAACCCCGAGCTCAAGGGCATCGGACGCTACGAGTTCGGCTGGGCCGACCCCGACGTCGCCGGCGCGGCCGCGCAGCGAGGGCTCAACGAGGCCGTCGTGCGCGACATCTCGGCGAAGAAGGGCGAGCCGCAGTGGATGCTCGACCTGCGGCTGAAGGGCCTCAAGCTCTTCCACCGCAAGCCGATGCCGACCTGGGGCTCGGACCTCTCCGCGATCGACTTCGACAACATCAAGTACTTCGTGCGGTCGAGCGAGAAGCAGGCGACCTCGTGGGAGGACCTCCCCGAGGACATCAAGAACACCTACGACAAGCTCGGCATCCCGGAGGCGGAGAAGCAGCGCCTCGTCGCCGGCGTCGCGGCGCAGTACGAGTCCGAGGTCGTCTACCACTCCATCCGCGAGGACCTCGAGGCCCAGGGCGTGCTCTTCCTCGACACCGACACCGCGCTGAAGGAGCACCCCGAGCTCTTCCAGGAGTACTTCGGCACGGTGATCCCGGTGGGCGACAACAAGTTCGCCGCGCTGAACACCTCGGTGTGGTCCGGCGGCTCGTTCATCTACGTGCCCAAGGGCGTCCACGTGGACATCCCGCTCCAGGCCTACTTCCGGATCAACACCGAGAACATGGGCCAGTTCGAGCGCACGCTGATCATCGTCGACGAGGACGCCTACGTCCACTACGTCGAGGGCTGCACGGCGCCGATCTACTCCTCCGACTCGCTGCACTCCGCGGTGGTCGAGATCATCGTCAAGAAGGGCGGCCGCTGCCGCTACACGACCATCCAGAACTGGTCGAACAACGTCTACAACCTGGTCACCAAGCGCGCCGTCTGCGAGGCCGGCGCGACCATGGAGTGGGTCGACGGCAACATCGGCTCCAAGGTGACGATGAAGTACCCCGCCGTCTACCTGATGGGCGAGCACGCCAAGGGCGAGACGCTGTCGATCGCGTTCGCCGGCGAGGGCCAGCACCAGGACGCCGGCGCCAAGATGGTGCACGCCGCCCCGCACACCTCCAGCTCCATCCTGAGCAAGTCCGTCGCCCGCGGCGGCGGCCGTACGTCGTACCGCGGGCTGATCCAGGTCAACGAGGGCGCCCACGGCTCGAAGTCCAACGTGCTGTGCGACGCGCTCCTGGTCGACCAGATCAGTCGTTCCGACACCTACCCCTACGTCGACATCCGTGAGGACGACGTGTCGATGGGGCACGAGGCCAGCGTCTCGAAGGTCTCCGACGACCAGCTCTTCTACCTCATGTCGCGTGGCATGGAGGAGGACGAGGCGATGGCGATGATCGTCCGCGGCTTCGTCGAGCCGATCGCCAAGGAGCTCCCGATGGAGTACGCCCTCGAGCTCAACCGCCTGATCGAGCTGCAGATGGAAGGAGCCGTCGGGTGACGGTGCTTGACCACGTGGAGTCCCACCTCCACCCCGAGCCGACGTACGACGTCGCGGCGCACCCCGTCCCCACCGGGCGCGAGGAGATCTGGCGGTTCACCCCGCTCAAGCGCCTGCGCGGGATGCTCGACGGGGCGGCCTCGGACGGCCACCTGGAGCAGAAGCTCGAGCTGCCGGCCGGCGTCACGCTGACCGAGATCTCGCTCGACGAGGCGGCCGCGCTGGGCGGCACCGCTCCGTTCGACCGGCTGGGGGCGCTGGCGGCCAGCAACGCGGGCGGCGCGCTGCTGCTCGACATCCCCGCCGACAGCGACCTGTCCGAGCCCGTGCGGGTGCAGCTCCACGGCACGGCCCTCGACGACCTGGTCTGGGCGCGCATCGTCGTGCGGGTCGGCACCCACGCCCGCGCCGTGGTGCTGGTCGAGCACTCCGGCAGCACCACCTACGACGCCTTCACCACGGTCCTCGTCGGCGACGGGGCCCAGCTCGACCTGGTCCACGTCAACGACTGGGCCGACGACGCGGTGCACGCCGAGCAGATCAACGCCCGGGTGGGCCGCGACGCGACGCTGCGCCAGTTCGAGTTCACGCTCGGCGGCGACCTGGTGCGCACCAGCACCAACGTCGACTACGCCGGCCCCGGCGGGACGGCCGAGCTGTTCGGCCTGTACTTCGCCGACGCGGGTCAGCACTTCGAGCACCGGCTCTTCGTCGACCACAACGCCCCCAAGACGGCGTCCAACGTCGTCTACAAGGGTGCGCTGCAGGGCGAGAACGCGCACACCGTCTGGATCGGCAACGTGCTCATCCGCAAGGTCGCCGAGGGCATCGAGACCTACGAGGAGAACCGCAACCTCGTGCTCACCGACGGCTGCCAGGCCGACTCGGTGCCGAACCTGGAGATCGAGACCGGCGAGATCGAGGGCGCGGGCCACGCGTCCGCGGTCGGCAGGTTCGACGACCAGCAGCTGTTCTACCTGCGCTCGCGCGGGATCCCCGAGGCCGAGGCGCGCAAGCTCGTGGTCCGCGGGTTCTTCGACGACCTCATCCGCCGCGTGAAGGTCCCCGAGCTGGCCGAGAAGCTCAGCGCGCAGGTCGAGGAGGAGCTGCAGCGCCACGTCCTGAAGGAGCTCGGATGACCTTCCAACGTGCCTGCGCCCTCGCCGACATCCCGCTGGACGAGGCGGTCAAGGCGACGGTCGACCGCTACGACGTCGCCCTCGCCCGGCACGGCGACGAGGTCTTCGCCCTGCAGGACCAGTGCTCGCACGCCGCCGTGGCGCTCAGCGAGGGCGAGGTCGAGGACTGCACCGTCGAGTGCTGGCTGCACGGCTCGCGGTTCGACCTCCGCACGGGCAAGCCGACCGGGCTCCCGGCCACCGAGCCGGTCGCCACCTTCCCCGTGGAGGTGCGCGACGGCGAGGACGGGCCCGAGATCTGGGTCGACACCACCCGCACGCTCAACGGCGTGAACCCCACCTGACTTCGAGTAGAGAGACGAGAGATGACCACCCTGGAGATCAAGGACCTCAAGGTCCAGGTCCAGACCGAGGACGGCCCGAAGGAGATCCTGAAGGGCGTCACGCTGACCATCGGCGACGGCGAGACCCACGCGATCATGGGTCCCAACGGCTCCGGCAAGTCCACGCTGGCCTACTCCATCGCCGGCCACCCGCGCTACGAGATCACCGGCGGCTCGGTGACCCTCGACGGTGAGGACGTCCTCGAGATGTCGGTCGACGAGCGGGCCCGCGCGGGGCTGTTCCTCGCCATGCAGTACCCCGTCGAGGTCCCCGGCGTCTCCGTGGCCAACTTCCTGCGCACCGCCAAGACCGCGATCGACGGCGAGGCGCCGAAGCTGCGCACCTGGGTGAAGGACGTCAACGGCGCCCTCGAGCAGCTCAACCTCGACGCCTCGTTCTCGCAGCGCTCGGTCAACGAGGGCTTCTCCGGTGGCGAGAAGAAGCGCCACGAGATCGCCCAGCTCGAGCTGCTCGACCCCAAGGTCGCCGTCCTCGACGAGACCGACTCCGGCCTCGACATCGACGCGCTGAAGGTGGTCTCCGACGGCGTCAACCGGTTCCGCGAGCGTCCCGGCAAGGGCGTCCTGCTGATCACCCACTACACGCGGATCCTGCGCTACATCAAGCCCGACCACGTGCACGTGTTCGTGGCCGGCAGGGTCGCCGAGTCCGGCGGGCCGGAGCTCGCCGAGGAGCTCGAGGCCAACGGCTACGACCGCTTCCTCAAGGCAGCGGCGGTCTGACCATGGTCGCCACAGGCCCCGCCAGCCGGTCGGCCGCCCTGCCCGGCCTGCTGCCGGAGCTGGCGGTCATCCGGAACGACTTCCCGATCCTCGAGCGCACGCTCGCGGGCGGGCAGCCCCTGGTCTACCTCGACTCCGCGAACACCTCGCAGAAGCCGCAGGTCGTCATCGACACGATGGTCGACCACCTCGAGCGGCACAACGCGAACATCGCGCGGGCGATGCACCAGCTGGGCGCGGAGTCGACCGAGGCCTTCGAGGGTGCCCGCACCCGGGTGGCGCAGTTCATCGGCGCGCCCGACCGGGCCGAGGTGATCTTCACCAAGAACGCCTCCGAGGCGATCAACCTCGTGGCCAACACCCTCGCGTGGCCGGGGGAGCGGCAGGTCGGCGAGGGCGATCGCGTCGTCATCACCGAGATGGAGCACCACTCCAACATCGTGCCCTGGCAGCTGCTCACCCAGCGCACCGGCGCGAGCCTGCGGTGGTTCGGCCTCACCGACGACGGGCGGCTCGACCTCTCCAACATCGACGAGCTGATCGACGAGCACACCAAGGTCGTCTCGCTCACCTGGGTGTCCAACATGCTGGGCACGATCAACCCGGTCGCCGAGATCGCCCGTCGGGCCCACGAGGTCGGCGCCCTGGTCGTGGTCGACGCCGCCCAGGCGGCGCCGCAGCTGCCGATCGACCTCGCCGGGATGGCCGACGACGAGCGGCCCGACCTGATCGCGTTCACCGGCCACAAGGTCGTCGGCCCCACCGGCATCGGCGTGCTCTGGGGCCGCCGGGCCGTCCTGGAGGCGCTCCCGCCGTTCCTCGGTGGCGGCGAGATGATCGAGACCGTGCGGATGGAGGGCTCCACGTACGCCGGCCTTCCGCACCGGTTCGAGGCGGGCACGCCGCCCATCGTCGAGGCGGTCGGGCTCGGCGCCGCGGTGGACTACCTCGCTCACGTCGGGATGGAGGCCGTCCACGCCCACGAGCAGGCGATCACCGCCTACGCGCTCGAGGGGCTGCAGGCGGTGCCGGGGCTCACCGTGCTCGGACCGCTCGACGCGGCCGCCCGGGGTGGCGCGATCGCGTTCGAGCTCGAGGGCGTCCACCCCCACGACATCGCCCAGGTGCTCGACTCGCGAGGGATCGCCGTACGCGCCGGGCACCACTGCGCGAAGCCGGCCCACGCCCGGTTCGGCGTGCAGAGCTCGACGCGGATGTCGTCGTACCTCTACACCCAGCCGCAGGAGATCGACGCCCTGGTCGAGGGGCTGGAGTACACCCGTTCCTACTTCAAGCTGGCCTAGGAGGTGCAGCGGATGAGCGCGATCGACGACCGGGGCCAGGACCTGGACGCCCTCTACCAGGAGATCATCCTCGACCACTACAAGAACCCGCACGGCAAGGGCCTGCGGGGCGAGGCGGACGCCGCCGGCACGGCGGAGGTGCACCACGTCAACCCCACGTGCGGTGACGAGGTGACCCTGCGCGTCCACGTCAGCGACGGCATCGTCGACGACGTCTCCTACGACGCGCTGGGCTGCTCCATCTCGCAGGCCTCGGCCTCGGTGCTCCACGACCTGGTGGTGGGCAAGCCGGTCGAGCAGGCGCTGGAGATCCACGGCTCGTTCCAGGAGCTCATGCAGGGCAAGGGTCAGGTGGAGCCCGACGAGGACGTCCTCGAGGACGGCATCGCCTTCGCCGGGGTGGCGAAGTTCCCGGCTCGGGTGAAGTGCGCGCTGCTGTCGTGGATGGCATGGAAGGACGCGACCGCCCAGGTGGCGGGAGCCGGCGACCGAACAGACGGAGGCAACCGATGAGTGCAGACCACAGCGACCTGCCGGAGGTCCCGGAGGCCACCGGAGGCGTCTCGACCACGACCGTGGGGGACATCGAGGAGGCCATGAAGGACGTCGTCGACCCCGAGCTCGGGATCAACGTCGTCGACCTCGGCCTCGTCTACGACATCCACGTCGACGAGAAGTCCAATGTCGTGCTCGACATGACGCTCACCTCGGCGGCGTGCCCGCTCACCGACGTGATCACCGACCAGACCAACTCCGCGCTGGAGGGCCTGGTCAACGACGTCGCGATCAACTGGGTGTGGATGCCGCCGTGGGGCCCCGACAAGATCACCGAGGACGGCCGCGAGCAGCTGCGCGCCCTCGGGTTCAACGTCTGAGCCGGCGATGACCGCCGACGCCGAGGAGGCGACCGCCCCCGACGGCGGGGTCGCCGCGTTCTGGGAGGTGGCCAAGCGCCACGCCCGCCTCTCCAGCCTCCCGGGCTACTTCGGCCCGTCCGCCCTGGAGTCGCTGATGCCGCCCGCGTGGTCGTTCGGCGCGACCCCCGAGCAGGCCGACGCGCTCGCACAGCTCGTCGTGGAGGGCACGAAGATCGCGACTTCGTCGGCTCTGCGGGACTACGAGGCGGCCGGTGAGCCGCTGCCCGAGCGGGGCGCCCTGGGCATCGTGCTCGACGGCGCGGGCCGCCCGCGGGCGCTGGTGGTGACCACCGACGTGCGGATCGTGCCGTTCGACCAGGTGGACGCGGAGCACGCGCGGCTCGAGGGGGAGGGCGACCTGACGCTCGACCACTGGCGCGCGGTGCACGAGCGCTTCTTCGCCGAGCACGCCGAGCACGACCGCGGGTTCAGCCGCGACATGCCGGTCGTGCTCGAGCGCTTCCGCGTCCTCCACGAAGGCTGAGGGGAGCCCGGCCGGTGGGCCTCGTCGCCGTGCCCGTCGAGCGGTGGCCGCGCTGGCTGGACAACTTCGAGCGGTCGCACGGCGAGACTGCGTTGGCGGTCGACGGCGGTGCCCTCTGCGGCAGCGCGGCGGACGGATCCACGTTCACCGCCCGCCTGCCCTTCTCCCGCCGGTACGACGGCCGCGCCGACGCCGCGCTGTTCGCGACCGCCGCGGCACCGCCCTCCGTGTGGGGAGTCCTGCTCGTCCGCAAGGGCGGGTTCGCGGTGGCGCAGGTCACGGGTGCGGCGATCGCCGACGCCAAGGTGGGCCGGCGTCACGTGCAGGGCCGCACCAAGGCGGGCGGCCAGTCCCAGCAGCGGTTCTCCCGCCGGCGCGACAACCAGGCGCGGGTGGCCTATGCGGCCGCGGCCGACCATGCCGCGCGCGTGCTCGCCGGCGCGAAGCTGGTGGTGGCCGGCGGTGACCGCACGGCGGTCCGCGAGGTGCTCGGCGACCCGCGCCTCGCCGTGCTGACGCTGGTCGGTCCGTGGCTCGCGGTGCCGGACCCGCGCCGGGCGGTGCTGGAGCGCGCGGTGGCCGACGCGACCGCTCTCCAGGTCGAGGTCGTCAACGCCGGCGCCGGAGCCGACCGCACCGTCAGAGCGCCCGGCTCATGAACGTGCTGTGCGGGTCGGGGCGGTAGTCGCCGAACGGCCCGCACTCGGCGAACCCCCGGGACGCGTAGAGCGCCCGGGCGGGAGCGAAGAAGTCCTGGCTCCCGGTCTCGAGGCTGACCTGCCGGATCCCGCGCGAACGAGCCTCGGCCAGCACGTGGTCGAGCAGGCGTCCCGCCACTCCACGGCGACGGGCGGCCGCGGCCGTGCGCATGGACTTGATCTCGGCGTGGCGCGGGTCGAGGACCTTGAGCGCGGCGCAGCCCAGCAGCACGCCCGCTTCCCTGAGGCTCCAGAAGGACAGGCCCGGGCCGGTCAGCGCCTCGGGCTCCAGCGCGTGCACGCTCTCGGGCGGCGAGGTCGCGCGCATGTCCGCGAGGTGCTCCTGGAGCAGGGCGACCACGTCGGCTCGGCGCGGGTCGTCGGGCTCGATCTCCACGGCCGACGGTGTCACCGGTCCAGGCCGAGCTCGCGCATCCGGGTCTGCCAGCGGGCGTCGAGCGTGGACATCTCGGCGACGATGAAGGCGAGGAACTCGCGAGACAGGCGGAGCCGCCTGCGCGCGGGGTCCTCGGGATCGAGCTCGCCCAACGCCCGGTCGAGGGCGGCGAGCATCGGGGCGTAGAACTGCTCGGCACGGTTCATCGTCCCGTGCCAGGCGTCGTCCTCGACGACGAAGACGTCGCGCCTGGTGCCGCGCTCGCGCTCCCGCCGGATCATGCCCAGACCCTCCAGGTGCCGGACAGCTCCGGAGACGGAGGCCGCACTGAGACCGAGGCCGGCGGCGAGCTCGGCGGCCGTCATCCGCCCGTCGGCGTCGACGAGGAGGGCGGCGAAGACCCGGGCGGGGCCGGGCGGGAAGCCGGCGGTCGCCAACGCCGACCCCATGCGAGCGACGAAGCTCGCCCGGCCGTCCCCCTGCGACATGGAGCCACCTTAGCCGGATTCAGAAACTTCTGAAAATGACGTACGGTCGAACCATGACGTCCTCCGCCCCCGTGATCGAGATCGACGGCCTGGTGAAGCGGTTCGGCAGCTTCCGGGCACTGGACGGCCTCGACCTCGTCGCCGAGCCCGGGGAAGTGCACGGCTTCCTGGGTCCCAACGGAGCCGGCAAGTCCACCACGATCCGCGTCCTGCTCGGGCTGCTGCGCAAGGACGGCGGCTCGGTCCGCCTGCTCGGCGGCGATCCCTGGGCCGACGCCGCCGCCCTGCACCGCCGGCTCGCCTACGTGCCCGGTGACGTCAGTCTGTGGCCCAACCTGACCGGCGGTGAGGCGATCGACCTGCTCGGCCGCCTCCGCGGCGGCCTGGACCCGGAGCGCCGGACAGCCCTGCTCGAACGGTTCGAGCTCGACCCGACCAAGCGGGGCCGCAGCTACTCCAAGGGCAACCGGCAGAAGGTCGCCCTCGTCGCGGCCCTCGCCTCCGACGTGGAGCTGCTCCTCCTCGATGAGCCGACCTCCGGCCTGGATCCGTTGATGGAGGAGCACTTCACCGCAGAGATCGACTCCTTCCGCGCCCGGGGCGGCACCGTCCTGCTGTCGAGCCACATCCTCGCCGAGGTCGAGCGCCTGTGCGACCGGGTGAGCATCATCCGCAACGGCAAGGTCGTCGAGGCCGGAACGCTGTCCGAGCTCCGGCACCTCACCCGCACCTCGGTGGACGCCGAGCTGGCCGGCGCCCCCGACGGCCTGGCCGAGATGAGCGGGGTCCACGACCTCGCCGTCGACGGCCGTCGCGTCCGGTTCCAGGTCGAGACCGCCGCCGTGGACGAGGCGATCGGTGCGCTGCACCGGGTGGGCATCCGCACCCTGGTCGCCCACCCCCCGACCCTCGAGGAGCTCTTCCTCCGCCACTACGGCGACGTCCTCGCCGAGGAGCAGGAGGCCGAGCCGGCATGACCGGGTGGTCCGTGCTCCTGCGGAGCCACCTGCGGCGAGATCGATGGCTGCTCCTGTGGTGGTCGGCCGCGGTGGTCCTCCTGTTCTGGAGCCAGGGCGTGAGCGTTCTCGGCCTCTACGACACGCAGGAGGAGTTCGAGCGCGCGGCAGCCGTCGCCGACGACAACCCGGCGTTCATCGCGATGGCCGGGCCCGCCCGGGCGCTGGACACCGTCGGCGGCCAGGTCTTCTGGCAGGCCGCGGCGCTCGGCGCCGTCCTCGTCGGGCTGATGAGCATGTTCCTCGTCGGACGCCACACGCGTACCGAGGAGGAGTCCGGTCGCGACGAGCTGGTCCGCAGTGCCGCCATCGGCCGGCACGCCCCCGCGACCGCCGCCCTGGTCCTTGCGCTGCTCGCCAACCTCCTCGTGGGCGTCCTGGTCGCGCTGAGCCTGCTGACCGTCCGCGGCGGTGGTTCGCCGCTCGTCGGGGTGCCGCTCGCCCTGCCCGACACGGTCGCCACCGGCGCCGGGCTCGCCGCCTGCGGGTGGATGTTCTCGGCGACCGCGCTCGTGGCGGCGCAGCTCACGCAGAGCACCCGCGGCATGTACGGCATCGCCGGAGCCGTCGTCGGCGTGGCGTACGCGCTGCGGGCGGTGGGCGACGTGGGCAGCGGGGTCCTGAGCTGGCTGTCGCCGATCGGGTGGTACCAGGCGATGGCGGCCTATGCCGACCTCCGGTGGTGGCCGCTCGGCCTGCTGCTGGTCGCGGCAGGGGTGGTCGCCGCGACGGCGTACCTGCTGCTCGACCGGCGCGACGCCGGCTCCGGGCTCTGGGCCGCGCGCCCGGGGCCGGCCGGGGCGGGGACCGGGCTGAGGTCCGCCCTGGGTCTCGCCTGGCGCCTGCACCGCGGGGCGCTGCTCGGCTGGACCGTGGGCCTGCTGGTGACGGGGCTCGCCTACGGCTCGATCGGCGACAGCGTGGCCGACCTCATCGGCGACGGCGACATCGCCGAGCTGATGGGCGGTGGGGTGACCACCGACCTGGTCGACGGCTTCTACGCGACCTCGGCGGTGACGCTCGGGCTGCTGGCGGCGGGGTTCGCCATCGCCTCGACCCTCCGCCCGCGGGCGGAGGAGGACGCCGGCCACGTCGAGGCCCTCCTCGCCACCGGACTGTCGCGCTGGACGTGGCTCGGCGGCCACGTGCTGGTCACGGTCGTCGGCACGGTCGTCGTGGTAGCGGCCGCGGGCCTCGGGATGGGCGCCGGGTACGCGGCGACCACCGGCGACGGCGACGCCGTGCTGCGCCTGGCCCTGCCGACCCTCGCCCAGGTCGCTCCGGTGCTCGTGCTGGCGGCCGTCGGCCGGCTGCTGTACGGCGCCGCGCCGCGGCTCCTCGTCCTCGCCTGGGTGCCGCTGGCACTGTCGGTCGTCGTGCTGATGTTCTCCGAGCCGCTGCAGATCCCGGAGGCCGTCCAGGCGCTGTCGCCCTTCGAGCACCTGGCCTTCGCGCCGGCCGAGGACTTCCGGTGGGCGCCGGTCCTGGTGCTGCTGGCGCTGGCCGCCACGCTGTCGCTCGGCGGCCAGGTCGCCTTCCGGCGGCGCGACATCGGCTAGTTTCGCCACCATGTGGCAGCCCGAGCCCGACTGGGTGGCTCTCCCCGGCGGCACCGGGACGTCCACCGTCGGCGTGTGGCGCACGGCGCTGGGCGGCCGGCCCGTGGTGGTGAAGCGCCTCGCGGCCCCCGACGCCGGCCACGGCGACGACGGCGCGCCGGTCGTCGATCCGGCCCACGTCGGCTACTGGCGGCGCGAGGCAGACGTGCTGCTGACCGGTCTCACCGCGGCCACCCCGGGACTGCGGAGCGCCGCAGCCTCCGTGGAGGAGGACGCCGACGGGATCACGATCGTCCGCGACTGGGTCGAGGACGCCGCATCGAGCGGGCTCTTCCTGGCGTTGTCGCTGGGCCGCTTCGCCGGTGCGGAGCTCGGACGGCCCCGGTTCCTCGCCCAGCAACTGATGCGCGACCGGCTCGACCGCGTCGGGCGGCGGGGTGGGTGGCCCACGCTGGCCCGGACCACCGTGGCCGACGTCGCCGACCACCTGTGGACCCGCCGCGAGACGATGCTGGACCTGCTCGACGGCCTGCCGCAGGTCGCCCAGCACGGCGACCCGACGGCGCTGAACATCCCGGGGCGCGACGGCGACGACGCGCTGGCCATCGACTGGGGCACGCTCGGGGTCGGTCCGGTGGGGGGCGACCTCGGCTATCTCTCGCTCTCGTCGCGGGAGGAGTTCGAGCCGCTGCTCGACGCCTACCTCCTCGGCCTGCCGGCAGCGGTGGCCGACCGGGACGCCGTGCTGCTCGGTGCCCGCGTGGTGGCCGTCTACACCGCCATGAGTCGCGCGGAGTGGGCGCTGGCGCGGGTCGCGGGTGGTGAGGGGGCGCTCGCGTCCAAGTTCCGCCACCCCTCCGTCGCGCCGCACCTGCGGACCCTGCAGCGCACGTTCGGGCACATGGAGGCGCTGCTCGGCATCTAGCCCGGCACAGGCGTCAGGCCCGGCCGAGCACCTCGGCCTCCGACGCGTCGAAGGTGTTGCAGTCAGCCACGTCGCCGCCCTCGAATCCCACGCGGAACCAGTGCATCCGCTGTGCGGAGGAGCCGTGGTTCCACGTCTCGGGGTTGGTCTGGCCCTGGGTCTTGCGCTGGATGTGGTCGTCCCCGACGGCCGCGGCGGCCTGGAGCGCGTTGCGGATGTCCTCGTCGGTAAGTGCCTCCAGCAGGACCTCGCCGTGGGCGTCCTCGGTGGTCGTCGCGTGCTGTGCCCACAGTCCGGCGTAGCAGTCGGCCTGGAGCTCCAGCCTGGTCGCGTCGCTGGTCGGCCCCTGCTGGGTGCGGACCCTGCCCATGAAGCCCTGGAGGTTGGAGATGTGGTGGCCGTACTCGTGCGCCAGCACGTAGAACTCGACGAACGGCTCGTCGGGGGCGCCGAGCTCCGGCTCCAGCGTGGTGTCGAAGAAGGTGGTGTCCAGGTAGATGCCCAGGTCGGCCGGGCAGTAGAACGGCCCGACCGCCGAGGTGGCGTTGCCGCAGCCGGTCGAGACGCTGCCGCTGAACGTGGTCAGGGCCGAGATCGGCTGCCACCGCTCGATCGGCTGGTCGGACCAGAAGTCGGTGAGGGAGTTCTCGATGGCGACGCGGGCGCAGTCCTGGCTGGCGTTCGCGTCCGCCCCGGTCCGGCAGGCGTCGTAGCGGCCGTCGTCGGACGCGTCGCTCATCCGGGCGGGGGAGTAGCCACTCGTGCCCAGGCCGCCCCCGCCGCCACCGGCGACGCACTGGACGAGGACGTAGACGAGCACCACGAGGATGATCCCCGCGATGCCGCCCACCCCGCCGCGCCCTCCGGGCACCGGGAGCCGGGCGCCCCGGCCCCGTCCACCGAGGCCGCCGCTGAACCCGCCGCGCCCGGAGCGCATGCGGGAGGTGTCGAGCCGAGCCTTCGGGTTGAAACGGACCACGTTCGCAGCCTAGGCGAGCCGTGGGTGCCCCGGCGTTGCGCGGCTCCGGCCACGGGCGTGGGAGACTGAGACACGTCATGATCACGGTGCACCAGCTCGAGGTTCGCGTCGGTGCGCGTCTCCTCATGGACAACGTCAGCTTCCGCGTCGGCCCCGGCGACAAGGTCGGTCTCGTCGGCCGCAACGGCGCGGGCAAGACCACGCTGACCAAGGTCCTCGCCGGCGACGTGCTGCCGGCGTCGGGCTCGGTCGCCAACAGCGGCGAGCTCGGCTACCTGCCGCAGGACCCGAGGGTCGGCGATCCCGAGATCATCGTGCGCGACCGGATCCTCTCCGCGCGCGGCCTGGACGACGCCGTACGCCGGATGCGCGCGGCCGAGGTGGCGATGGGATCCGACGACCCGCAGGAGCGGGAGCGCGCGATGCGGCGCTTCCAGCGTGCCCAGGACGAGCTCGACGCCGGCGGCGGGTACGCCGCGGAGACCGAGGCGCTGCAGATCGCCCAGAGCCTCGGCATCCCGGACCGGCTCATGGAGCAGCCCCTCGGGACGCTCTCCGGCGGCCAGCGCCGCCGGGTGGAGCTGGCCCGGATCCTGTTCTCGAGCGCCGAGGTGCTGATCCTCGACGAGCCGACCAACCACCTCGACGCCGACTCGATCCTCTGGCTCCGGGACTGGATGAAGTCCTACCGGGGCGGCTTCATCGTGATCTCGCACGACAACGAGCTGCTCGAGGAGACCGTCAACAAGGTCTTCCACCTCGACGCCAACCGCGCGGTCATCGACGTCTACAACATGGGGTGGAAGCACTACCTGACCCAGCGGGAGACCGACGAGGCGCGGCGCAAGCGCGAGCTGATGAACGCGCAGAACAAGGCGAGGACGCTCACCGACCAGGCCAACAAGATGCGGGCCAAGGCGACCAAGGCGAGCGCCGCCCAGCAGATGCTCAAGCGCGCCGAACGCCTGCTCGAGGGGGTCGAGGGCGAGCGACAGGCCGACAAGGTGGCGGCGATCAAGTTCCCGACGCCCGCACCCTGCGGCCGGACGCCGCTCACCGCGCGCGACCTCTCGAAGTCCTACGGCGCCCTCGAGGTCTTCACGGCCGTCGACCTCGCCATCGACAAGGGGTCCCGCGTCGTGATCCTCGGTCTCAACGGCGCAGGGAAGACCACGATGCTGCGCATCCTCGCCGGCGTCGACCAGCCCGACACCGGGATGGTCGTCCCGGGCCACGGGCTCAAGGTCGGCTACTACGCCCAGGAGCACGAGACCCTGGACGTGTCGCGCACGGTGCTGGAGAACATGCAGTCGGCCGCGCCCGACCTGACCGACACCGAGGCGCGGTCGGTGCTCGGATCCTTCCTGTTCACCGGGGACGACGTGCACAAGCCGGCGGGCGTGCTCTCCGGAGGCGAGAAGACCCGCCTGGCGCTGGCCTCGCTGGTCGTCTCGGCCGCCAACGTGCTGCTCCTGGACGAGCCGACCAACAACCTCGACCCCGCGTCGCGGGAGGAGGTGCTCAACGCGATCCGGCGCTACGAGGGCGCGATCGTGCTGGTCACCCACGACGAGGGCGCCGTGCACGCCCTGGAGCCGGACCGGGTGCTGATCCTGCCGGACGGCGTCGAGGACCTCTGGAACAGCGAGTACGCCGACCTGGTGGCGCTCGCCTGAGCCGCGGGCCCCGCCGTCGCCGGGGTCACTCGGTGGCGATGGCGGCCAGCACGTTGAGCCGGGACGCCCGGATCGCGGGGACCACTGCGGCCAGCACGCCCACGACCACCGCGACGACGAGGAACAGCGCCAGCTGGGCCAGCGGAAGGCCAAGGCTGGTGAGGTCGTTGGAGAGCGACTGCCGCAGCAGCACGCCGATCAGCAGGCCCAGAGCCATGCCGAGGACGGCGCCGAGCACGGCGATGGCCACGGACTCCAGGGTAATCATCCGCCGCAGCCGCGAGCGGCTCATCCCCACCGCGCGCAGCAGGCCGATCTCGCGGGTGCGCTCGATCACGCTCAGCCCGAGCGTGTTGACGATGCCGATCACCGCGATCACGATCGCGAGCGCGAGCAGTCCGTAGATCATGTAGAGCAGCTGGTTGACCTGCTCGCGGATCTGGTCGCTGAACTCCTCCTTGTCATAGACCGCGACGATCGGCACCGAGGCCGCCGCCGCGTCGACCCGGTCGTGCACCGTCGCCGGGTCCGCGCCCGGCTCGAGCAGGATGCTGAGCGCGGTGTCCTGGCGGAGGATCCCGGCCTCCGCCAGGCGGTCCAGGGGCACGCTGACCTGGCCGGTCGCCTCGGAGCCCTCCACGATGCCGACGACCTCGAGGTCGAGGCGCTTGCCGCCGGTGAACCGGAGGTCCAGCCGGTCGCCCACCGCCAGACCGCGTTCGCGGGCGAGGTCCTCCACGACGACCGCCTCGTCGCCCGTGGGGACGGCGCGCCCCTCGACCACGTCGAGCTGGTAGACGTCGTCGAAGCGGTCGTCGTTGCCGACCACGCTCACGTCGTCGTCGCCGAGCCGAGCGCTGCTCCACTGCTGGCGGCTCATCACCGCCACCCCCTCGACGTCGGCGATCTCGTCGCCCACCTCGGTGGAGAACGGCAGGTAGTTGGTGCTCTGTACCAACAGGTCGGCGGTGAACTGCTCGTCGACCACGTCGTCGACCGACGCGTTGAGCGAGGCGGCGAGCACCCCGATCGTGGAGACGAGCGCCAGCCCGATCATCAGCGCGGACGCGGTGGCGCCGGTGCGGCGGGGGTCGCGGAGGGCGTTCTCGCCCGCGAGCCGACCGGAGGTGCCGAACAGCCGTGCGAAGAGGGCGCGGCAGGCCAGGAGGACCGGCTTGCCCACCACGGAGCTGATCGCGGCCACGGTGAGGATCCAGAGCACGGCGCCGACCCCGATCCAGGCGGCGTCCGAGCCAGGCGCGCCGAGCACACCTGCGACGGCGAGTCCGGCACCGATGGCGAGGAAGACCGCCGCGATCGCCGTACGCCGGCGCAGCGTGCCGCGTGCGGGGCTGAGGTCGGCGCGCATGGCCGCGACCGGCGCCACCTTGCCTGCTCGACGGGCCGGGAGGTAGGCGGCGAGCATGGTGACCACGACGCCGACGGCGTAGCTGACCAGGACCGCTCCGGCCGTCAGGTCCAGGGCGTTGCCCGCGACGTCGAGCCCCACCGACCGGAACAGTGCGGCGAGCCCGCGGGCCAGCAGCAGCCCGAGACCGATGCCGACGGTGGAGGCGAGCACCGAGAGCACCAGCGCCTCCACGAGGACCGACCGGCTCACCTGGGCCCGGGCGGCGCCCATCGCGCGGAGCAGCGCGAGCTCGCGGGTCCGCTGGGCGACCAGGATCGAGAAGGTGTTGACGATGATGAACCCGCCCACGATCACGGCGATGATCGCGAACACCAGGAGGAAGACCTCGATCACGCCGAGGAAGGACCCGACGGCGTCCTGCGACTCCTCGGCGACCTGGTCGCCGGTGACCGCCTCGAAGCCCGCCGGGACGACACCGGCCGCGGCGTCGACCAGCTGCTGCTGGCTGACGCCCTCCGCGGCGGTCAGGCTGATCCGGTTGAAGACGTCCTCGCCGCCCAGGAAGAGCGCCTGCGCGCCCTCGGTGGAGAAGATCAGCAGGGTGGCACCGGCGGTGCCGCCGCCGTTGAACTCGGCGGTGCCCACGAGGGTGGCGGTGCGCTCGACCTCCCCGAACGGTGCGAGCAGCGTGACGTCGTCGCCCAGCTCGTAGTCACCGGCCTCCATCGCTCCCTCGTCGAGGGCGATCTCGTCGGGCGCGGTCGGCCAGCGGCCGGCCTCGAGCTGGAGGATCGATCCCCCGGCCATGTTGGGCGCGTCGTGGTAGTTGAACGCCAGGGTGGGGGCGCCCGTGCCGCCGACGAGCGTGCCGTCCTCGGCCAGCAGGCTCATGCCGAAGCCGACGACGTCGCCGTCGGCCCGGGCGACCTCCGGCAGGTCCGCCAGACGCTCCACCACGGCGGGGGAGAGCACCTGACCGGTCTGGCCCGTGAAGCCGCCCTCGAACTCGTTGGTGTCCTGCGGCCGCACGGCCCCGTCGGGCGTGGATCCGTAGATGATCCCGTCGAAGGTGGTGGACAGCCCGTTGCTGAACACGAGCACCCCGGACAGGAACGCCACCCCGAGCACGATGGCCAGACCGCTCATCAGCAGCCGGACCTTGCGGGCGAACAGGTTGCGCAGGGTGAGGCGCAGCATCTCAGGCCGTCCCGGCCACGGCGGCAGCCTGGAGCGCGGTCATGTGCTCGAGGATCTGCTCGCGGTCGGGCCGGGCGATCTCGTCGACGACCCGCCCGTCGGCGAGGAACACGACGCGGTCGCAGAAGGACGCCGCGACGGCGTCGTGGGTCACCATCACCACCGTCTGGCCGAACTCGTCGACGCTGCGCCGCAGGAACGAGAGCACCTCGGCACCAGAGGTGCTGTCGAGGTTGCCGGTCGGCTCGTCGGCGAAGACGATCGACGGCTTGCTCACCAAGGCCCGTGCACACGCCACCCGCTGCTGCTGGCCCCCGGACATCTCCGCCGGCCGATGGCCCAGCCGGGGGCGCAGGCCGATGGTGTCCACCACCGTGTCGAACCACTCGGGGTCCGGCTTGCGGCCGGCGAGGCTGAGCGGCAGCACGATGTTCTCGCGGGCCGTCAGCGTGGGGATCAGGTTGAACGCCTGGAACACGAAGCCGATCCGCTCGCGCCGCAACCGCGTCAGCGCCTTGTCGGAGAGGCCGGAGAGCTCGACGTCACCCACCACCACCTCACCGGAGGTCGGGGTGTCCAGCGCGGCCAGGCAGTGCATCAACGTCGACTTGCCGGAGCCGGACGGTCCCATGATCGCGGTGAAGCGGCCGGCACTCAGGTCGAGTGAGACGCCGTCGAGCGCGCGCACCTCGGAGTCGCCCGAGCCGTAGGTCTTGCGGAGGTCGATCGCTCGGGCGGCCACCGCGGAGCCGCTAGGGGACGGGGGGACGTGGGGGGCGTCGGCGGTCATGGCACCAGCCTGCCGCACGCCGCCGACGCTCCGCATCGGGAATCCCCCTGAGCACCCCCAGGTCCGGTCACCGGCCTCGCGGCAGCAGGAGGCAGGAGTCGCCGAACTCGTGCCAGAGGTAGCCCTCCTCCGTCGCCGCCCGGTAGGCCGCCTGGGCCAGCTCGACGCCGGCCACCGCCTCGACCAGGAGCAGGTGGGAGGCCTCGGGGTCGTGCCAGCCGGTGACCAGGCCGTCGACGACCCGTGGTGGGTCCCCGGGCGTGACCACCCTGGTGGTCCACCCGCGCCGCGGCACCACCGTGCCGGCTGCCGTCCCGAGGGCGGTCGTGTCCACGGCCGACTCCAGGGCGCGGGTGACCGTGGTGCCCACGGCCACCACCCGGCCTCCACCCGCGCGTGCGGCGTTCACGACCCTGGCGGTGGTCGCGGGCACCTCGAACCACTCGGCCTGGGGCGCCTCCCCGGCCTCCTGCGACGAGACCCCGGTGTGCAGGGTCACCGGCGCCACCACCACGCCTCGCGCGACGAGGCGGGTGACCACCTCCTCGGTGAACGGCCGCCCGGCGGACGGCATCTCCGCGCTGCCGGGCCGGTGGCCGAACACCGTCTGGTAGTCCGACAGCGGGTACCGGTCGGCCAGGTAGCCGTAGCTGATGGGCCGGCCGTAGCGTCGCGCGACGGCGCGCAGGTCGCCCTGCCCCTCGGCGACCGTCGCCCTCCAGAGCCGGTTGCCGAGGCCCGTCGGCGAGGAGCCCGCCTCGGGGTACGGCTCCACGAGCTGAAGGGTGGTGGTGCCGGCGGCGACCGAGAGGAGGTCACCCGCCTGCGCGTCGAGCACGGAGCGGTCGGCATCCGGCGCGCGTCGTACCTCGACGACGAAGGCGCCGTCACCGAGCACCGTCGCGAGGTGTACGACGACGGGCCCGTGCCGGCTCGACACCGCATCGAGCTGGCCCGGGACGGTGGCGGAGTCGTTCACCACCACCACGTCGCCCGCGCGGAGGTGGTCGGGCAAGGTGCTGAAGGTGGTGTGGGCGAGCCCGCGCTCGCCGTCGGCGACGAGGAGCCGGACCTGGTCGCGCCGCAGCCCGCGCCGCTCGGCGGGCGCCGGCGCGAAGGCCTCCCTGGGTGCGTGGAACGCGATGGCTGGACGCTCGTCGATCAGCGTCATCAGGCCACCTCCTTCACGGGTGGCGGGGCGACCGGAAGCTCGGCGGCGCGGTAGCGGCCGGACGGGGGGCGCCGCTCGAGCAGCCCGAGCAGGTGCGGCACGACGGTCTCGGGCAGCGGCCGGTCGGAGATGTCCTCGTCCGGGAACCAGGCCTGGTGCATCTCGGTGCGCATGTCGCCCGGGTCCACCGCGTAGGCCGCGATCTCCGGGTTCTCGGCCGCGAACGTCAGGGTGACGTGGTCGAGGGCCGCCTTCGACGCGCTGTAGAGCCCCCAGCCGGGGTAGTGCTCGACCGCGGCGTCGGAGGAGATCGACAGCAGGGTGCCGCGGGCCGCGGCGAGCGCGGGCAGGAGCAGGCCGGTCAGCACCATCGGCGCGCCGACGTTGTGGCGCCACACGTGCTGCAGGTCCTCCGGCGTCACGTCGGCCAGCAGCCGATGCCGCGTCTGCCCGCTGGCCGGGCCGAGGACGCTCGCGTTGTGGACCAGCAGGTCCAGGCGACCGAGCCGCTCGACCGCGGCGGCCAGGTCGGCGCGGTGGTCGGCGTCGGTCACGTCGCCGGGCACGGGCGTGATCCGGTCGCTGTGAGGCAGCTCGCGGAGCGTGTCGAGGCGAGCGGTGCTGCGGCCGTCGGTGACCACCGACCAGCCGCGCTCGGTGAGGCCGGCGACGAGAGCGCGACCGAGGCCGGCGCTGCCGCCGGTGACCAGTGCGACGGGGGTCATGGGGACTCCTTCCAGTTCGGGAAACTGGAACCATCGTGAAACCTCCAGTTAAGTTGAGGTCAAGGGCGACGGGACGTCGATGTGCCAGAGTTGGCGCATGGCTGCGCAGTCTGGGTTCGTGGGGGCCGTCGACCAGGGCACCACCAGCACCCGGTTCATGGTGTTCGACCACAGCGGGACCGAGGTCGCCCGCCACCAGCTGGAGCACGAGCAGGTGCTCCCGCGAGCCGGCTGGGTCGAGCACAACCCCGTGGAGATCTGGGAGCGCACCTCGGCGGTCGTCCGGACGGCGCTCGGCAAGGCCGGCCTGGACGCCGGCGACCTGGCGGCGGTCGGCATCACCAACCAGCGGGAGACCACCATCGTGTGGGACCGGCGGACCGGCCGACCGCTCTACAACGCGATCGTGTGGCAGGACACCCGCACCGACGGCATCGCCGCGGCGCTCGACCGCGACGGCCGCGGAGACGTGATCCGGCATCGCGCCGGCCTGCCGCCGGCGACGTACTTCGCGGGCGGCAAGCTGCAGTGGATCCTGGAGCAGGTCCCGGGGGTCCGGGAGGCGGCCGAGCGCGGCGACGCGCTCTTCGGCACCACCGACACCTGGCTGCTGTGGAACCTCACCGGCGGGGTCGACGGCGGCGTGCACGTCACCGACGTGACCAACGCCAGCCGGACGATGCTGATGGACCTCGAGACCCTCGACTGGGACGACGAGCTGCTCGGCTTCTTCGGCGTCCCGCGCGGGATGCTGCCCGAGATCCGGGAGTCGTCGGCGACCACGCCGTACGGGACGACCCGCAGCAGCGGACCCTTCGGCGGCGAGGTCCCGATCACGGGCATCCTGGGCGACCAGCAGGCCGCGACCGTCGGGCAGGTCTGCTTCGCGCCCGGCGAGGCGAAGAACACCTACGGCACCGGCAACTTCATGCTGCTCAACACCGGCACCGAGATCGTGCGGTCCGAGGCGGGACTGCTGACCACCCCGGCCTACCGGTTCGGCGACGAGCCGTGCGTCTACGCCCTCGAGGGCTCGATCGCGGTCACCGGATCGGCCGTGCAGTGGCTGCGCGACCAGCTCGGCATCATCAGCGGTGCCTCCGAGTCCGAGGCCCTCGCGCGGCAGGTCGAGGACAACGGGGGCGTGTACTTCGTGCCCGCGTTCTCCGGGCTGTTCGCACCGCACTGGCGCTCCGACGCCCGGGGCGCGATCGTCGGGCTCTCGCGCTACAACACGAACGCGCATCTCGCCCGGGCCACGCTCGAGGCGATCTGCTACCAGTCCCGCGACGTCGTCGAGGCGATGTGCTCGGACTCCGGCGTGGAGCTCGAGGTGCTCAAGGTCGACGGCGGGGTGACCCTCAACAGCCTCTGCATGCAGATCCAGGCCGACGTGCTCGGCGTACCGGTGAGCCGGCCCGTGGTCCCCGAGACCACCGCCCTCGGTGCGGCGTACGCCGCCGGGCTCTCCGTCGGCTACTGGGCCGACACCGACGAGCTCCGGCAGAACTGGCGGGAGGACACCCGCTGGGAGCCGCAGTGGAGCGACGACCAGCGCGCGGAGGGATACGCGAGCTGGACCAAGGCGGTCCAGCGCACCCTCGACTGGGTGGACGTCTGAGCACCGCGACCGACGAGCCGGAGGAGACCCGATGAACCCCGCGCCCCTGTCGCCAGCAGCCCGCGCCGCAGCGCTCGAGCAGCTCGCCGGCCGGCCGCTCGACGTGCTGGTCATCGGCGGCGGCGTCGTCGGAGCGGGTGCCGCCCTCGACGCCGCCACGCGCGGGCTGTCCGTGGGGCTGGTGGAGGCGCGGGACTTCGCGTCCGGGACGTCGAGCCGCAGCTCCAAGCTCGTGCACGGCGGGCTGCGCTACCTGGAGATGCTCGACTTCCGGCTGGTCGCCGAGGCGCTCAAGGAGCGCGGGCTGCTGATGCAGCGGCTGGCACCCCACCTCGTCCAGCCGGTGCCGTTCCTCTACCCGCTCGACGGGCGCGGCTGGGAGCGCTGGTACGCCGGCGCGGGCGTCGCCCTCTACGACGCGATGTCGCGGGCCAGCGGCTACGGCGACGGCATGCCGCTCCACCGGCACCTGACCCGGCACGGCGCTCGCAAGGCGTTCCCCTCGCTGCGCAAGGACGCGCTCGTCGGTGCGATCCGCTACTACGACGCCCAGGTCGACGACGCCCGGCACACCATGTTCCTGGCCCGTACCGCCGCCACCTACGGGGCCGCCGTCGCCTCCCGGACCCGGGTCGTCGGACTGCTCAAGGAGAGCGAGCGGGTCGTCGGGGCCGAGGTGGTCGACCTCGAGACGGGCGCCCGCTTCGAGGTGCGGGCGTCCCAGGTGGTCAACGCGACGGGGGTCTGGACCGACGAGACCCAGTCGATGGCCCGCGAGCGCGGCCAGTTCCGGGTGCGGGCGAGCAAGGGCATCCACCTCGTCGTGCCGCGCGACCGGATCCGCGGCGAGACCGGCCTGATCCTGCGCACCGAGAAGTCGGTGCTCTTCGTGATCCCGTGGAAGCGGCACTGGATGATCGGCACGACCGACACCGACTGGGAGCTGTCGAAGGACCACCCGGCCGCGAGCTCGCGCGACATCGACTACCTGCTCGAGCGGGTCAACCGCGTGCTCGAGGTGCCCCTGACCAGGGACGACGTCGAGGGCGTCTTCGCCGGGCTGCGGCCCCTGCTGGCCGGTGAGGACGCGGCGACCTCCAAGCTCTCCCGCGAGCACGCCGTGGCCCACTCGGTGCCGGGCCTGGTGGTGGTCGCCGGCGGCAAGTACACGACCTACCGCGTGATGGCCGCCGACGCGGTCGACGAGGCGGTGCACGGCCTGGAGTCGGTGGTCGGCCGGAAGGTGGGGGAGTGCGTGACCGAGCGGATCCCCCTGGTCGGTGCCGACGGCTACCACGCCCTGTGGAACCAGCGCCGCGGCCTCGCCGCCCGCTCCGGGCTCGCGGTCAACCGGGTCGAGCACCTCCTGGAGCGGTACGGCTCGCTGGTGCTGGAGCTCCTCGAGCTGGTCGAGGCGGAGCCCGGCCTCGCCGAGCCGCTGCCCGGCGCTGAGGACTACCTGCAGGTCGAGGCCGTCTACGCCGTCACCCACGAGGGAGCCCGCCACCTCGACGACATCCTGACCCGGCGGATGCGGATCTCGATCGAGACGTTCGACCGCGGGGTCGCGGCGGCGCCGTACGTCGCCGACCTGGTGCGCGGGCACCTGCGCTGGGACGACGAGCAGCGCGACCGCGAGGTCGACCACTACCTCAAGCGGGTCGAGGCCGAGCGCGAGAGCCAGCGGCAGCCCGACGACCACACCGCCGACGCCGCGCGCAAGGGAGCGCCCGACGTGGTGCCGGTCTCCCACGTCGCGGAGACCCTGCCCGGGACTCCGTAGGCTCGGGCCATGGACCTGCAGCTGCGCGACCGGGTGTACGTCGTCACGGGCGGCACGCGCGGCCTCGGGCGGGCGACCGCGGAGGCGTTGGTGGCCGACGGCGCCCGGGTCGTGGTGTCGGGACGCCGACCGGGCTCGGTGGACGAGGCGGTCACGGCGCTCGGCCGCCTCGGTGGGCCCGAGGCGGCCATCGGGGTCGTGGCCGACAACGCCGACGCGCAGACCCCGAACCGGCTGATCGAGGCGGCCCTGCAGCGGTGGGGCCGCCTGGACGGCGCCCTTGTGAGCGTGGGCGGCCCGCCGGCCGGTCCGGTCGGCGGGACCACGGACGAGCAGTGGACCGCCGCCTTCGAGAGCGTGTTCCTCGGCACCGTGCGGCTGGCGCGCGAGGTCGGCGCCGTGCTGGGCGAGGGAGGCGCTCTCGCGTTCGTGCTGTCGACGAGTGTCCGCCAGCCGGTCCCCGGCCTGTCGGTCTCCAACGGGCTCCGCCCGGGGCTCGCCATGATCGCCAAGGACCTCGCCGAGGAGCTCGGTCCCCGCGGCGTGCGCGTCAACGGGCTCCTGCCTGGCCGGGTCGGCACCGAGCGGGTCGCCGAGCTCGACGCGGCGTCCGGCGACGCGGAGGCCACCCGGCAGCGGTGGGAGGAGCAGATCCCGCTGCGCCGCTACGGCGCGCCCGAGGAGTTCGGCCGGGTCGCGGCGTTCCTGCTCTCGCCCGCCGCCTCCTTCGTGTCCGGCGCGATGGTGCCGGTCGACGGCGGCATGACCCGGGCGCTCTGAGCCGCGCGGGCGCGGCCGAAGGGTCCGCCCGACCGCTGTCGCCTCGCGCGCCGGCGGTCGCCCCGCGGCCCGTTCCTCCGCTCGTCCCACGCGAGGTAGAGGAAGCCGCCCAGCGCCAGGATGCCGAAGAACCACCACTGGAGGCCGTAGAAGAAGTGCGGCCCCTCGTCGAGCTCGGGCAGCTGCACCGGCTCCAGCTCCTCCGCCGGAGCCGGATCCTCGGACCGGAGCGCCACGAAGCCGGTGTAGACCTCCCGGCCGACCGCCTCGCCGATCTCCTCGCTGTTGATGGCGCGGGTCGACCCGTCGGTGACCGCAGTGCTGTCGCCGGTGCCGTTGGCGCGCACCCAGCCGGTGATCGTCACCTCGCCCTCCGGCGGGGCGGGGAGGTCCTGCGGGTCGAAGCCGGGGTCGTCGGTCGGGTGCCACCCTCGGTCGACCACGAGGGCGGTGCCGTCGGCGGTCACCAGCGGTACGACGGCCTCCACCCCCGGCATCCCGTCGCGCGTGCGGTAGCGGACCACGACGGTGTCCTCGGCGTCGTACTCGCCGGTGGCGCTGACCAGCCGCCACTCCTCGTCGGGCGCGACCGGCTCCCCGGGCGCCAGCACCTGGTCGACCGGCACCGGAGTGCGGTCCTCGTTGGCCCGGACGGCCGCGTTGCGGTCGCGGCGGTCCTCCAACCGGCCGAACTGCCACTCGCCCAGCCACCAGGTCCCGTAGCCGACCGCGAGCACCGCGAGGAAGAAGAGCAACCAGCGTCGGCTCACCAGGAACCGCCACGACGCCAGCCAGTCACGCACGTGACCACCGTATGACCAGCCTTCGACCAACCATGCCCCGGCCTATGCTGGACGGGTGCAGCAGCTCCTCGACCGTCACGGACGGGTCGCGACCGACCTCCGGGTGTCGCTGACCGACCGGTGCAACCTGCGCTGCACCTACTGCATGCCGCCCGAGGGCCTCGACTGGCTGCCCGGCGAGGAGCAGCTCACCGACGACGAGGTGGTCCGGCTGATCACGGTCGCCACGCAGCGCCTCGGGGTGCGGGAGGTGCGGTTCACCGGCGGCGAGCCGCTGGTGCGGCGCGGCCTGGTCGACATCGTGCGCCGGGTGCGCGAGGTCGACGCCGCGGTCGAGATGTCGATCACCACCAACGCGCTCGGGCTGGCGCGGACGGCCGGCGCCCTGGCGGAGGCGGGCCTCGACCGGGTCAACGTGAGCCTGGACTCGGTGCGTCGCGACACCTTCCGCGAGATCACCCGCCGCGACCGGCTCGACGACGTCGTCGACGGCCTGGCTGCGGCAGAGGCGGCCGGGCTCGGCCCCGTGAAGGTCAACGCGGTGCTGCTGCGCGGCGTCAACGACGACCAGGCCCCGGAGCTGCTCCAGTGGTGCCTGGACCGCGGCTACCAGCTGCGGTTCATCGAGCAGATGCCGCTCGACGCCCAGCACGGCTGGGACCGCGACGCGATGGTGACCGCCGACGAGATCTTCGCGTCGCTGGCGACGCGGTTCGCGCTGTCGCCGGCGGTCGAGCCCCGCGGGAGCGCGCCGGCGGAGCTGTTCCTGGTCGACGGCGGGCCCGCGACCGTGGGCGTCATCGCCTCGGTGACCCGGCCGTTCTGCGGCGACTGTGACCGCGTGCGGCTCACGGCCGACGGTCAGGTCCGCAACTGCCTGTTCGCCCGCTCCGAGTCCGACCTCCGCCTGGCCCTGCGCGCCGGCGCCTCCGACGAGGACCTCGCCGACCGCTGGCGTGCCGCGATGTGGGGCAAGGCCGCCGGCCACGGCATCGACGACCCCACCTTCCTCCAGCCCGACCGCCCGATGTCCGCCATCGGCGGCTGATCCGCCGAGTTGGGGTTTCCGCCCCGCGAGTTGGGGTTTCCGCCCCGCGAGTTGGGGTTTCCGCCCCGCCAGTTGTCGGTTCGGTCACCATCGCCGCGTCGAGTACGACGGCCGCAGCGCCTCCCGCAGCTCGCCGAGCCAGCGGTCCAGGGCCGCGCCGGTGAAGTCACCGCGACGCACGACGATCACCACCCAGCCCTCCTCGCGGAGCCACGCGCGGCGGCGCTCGTCGTACTCCCGTTGGCCGGGGGTGCGGTCGTGCGCGTCGAACCCGTCGTACTCCACGCCCACGCGCGCGTGCCGGTAGGCGAAGTCCAGGCGGAAGGCGGGCTCGCCGTCGATCTCCACCCACACCTGGGGCTCCGGCATCGGGAGTCCCGCGTCGTGGATGGCCAGCCAGGTCCATGCCTCGCGCGCCGACTCGATGCGCGCATCGACCAGCGGCACGAGCTGCCGCAGCTGGACCACGCCGCGACGACCGCGGAAGCGGGGGAGCTCGCGACGCAGCTCGGCGACCCCGAAGCCGTGGAGACGGGCGAGATCGATCATGGCGGCGAGGGCCTCCCGTCGCCGGAGGTGACAGCCCAGGTCGAGGGCGGTCCGGAGCGGCGTCGTCACGCGCAGCCCGTCGATCACCACCACGTCGGTGGCAGCCAGGTCGCGCGTGCGGCCATCGGCCTCGGCGCGGCGCGTGGGGTTGTGACCGCGCAGGGCACAGGTCTCGACCGGGACCGAGATGTCGTGCTCCGCCCAGCCGAACGCGTCCGCACCGTGGATCCAGGCCGCGGTGCGGTCGGTGACGACGTGGTGCGGCGCCAGACCGGGCCGGATCGCTCGCGCACGGTCGGCGGGCGTGCCGGTCAGTGCGGCCGGGGCGTAGACCCCTCGCGCGCACCGGACGATCTGGCCGCTGTCGAGCGCCCGCTCGATCTGCTTGCGAGTGAGCCCCCAGCTCTGGGCGTCGGCGGTCGTGAAGGGCTGCTCCGGAAGGTCGTTAGCGCTCATGCGTACGACGATCGCCCGGTCCCGCGCCGACCGCCGCGCCCGAGCACTGGCCTGTGGATGAGCCGGTCGCACTCCCAGGGTGGGGACCACAACTGGCCTGCTCCGAAACGGATGGGGCAGGCGAGCCGCGCTCTCCGGGCAGGGCCCGACGCGTCGGGTCAGGGGGAGTGGGGAACGGTGTCCTTGAGGAAGCCGCGCGCGCCGAGGAAGGTCTCCAGCGACTCACGGTGCTCGTCGCACGCCAGCCAGGTCTTGCGCCGGTCGGCGGTGTGGATCCGCGGGTTGTTCCACTTGAGCTGCCAGGCCGCCGCCCGCCGGCACCCCTTCGCCGAGCAGAGATCAGGCTCCACCCGCACCCCCGTCGGTCCCGGTCGTCCGGCCGGCACCGAGCTGGCGCTGGGCGTCGCCGCCGCCCGTGAGCGGAAGGTCGGTGGCGCGGCTGTCGTTCGCGTTGGCCATCACCACCGCGACGTACGGCAGCACCACGGCTGCGAGGATCAGGAACGGCCACAGCCAGTGCAGGCCGGCCGCCCCGGCAACCGCCGCGCCGATGAAGCTGAGCGACCGGATCGTCATCGCGATGACGTAACGGCGCTGACGGCGACGCAAGTCGGCCTGCGGGTCGGCGCCGGCGGTGGTGATCCGGATCGTCGCCTGGTCGCGCTGGCGCGCCGGCCGCGTGGTGGGCATGGATCCAGCCTACGTCGCGGGCCCTGGGCAGTACGCTGCGGACATGTCCAACCGCACCTACCGTGTGACCGAGATCGTCGGCACCTCGCCCGACGGCGTCGACCAGGCGATCCGCAACGCCATCGACCGCGCCAGCCAGACTCTCCGCCACCTCGACTGGTTCGAGGTCACCCAGGTGCGGGGGCAGATCAAGGACGGCCAGGTCGAGCACTTCCAGGTCGGCATGAAGGTCGGCTTCCGCCTCGAGGACGACGAGTAGCCCGAGCCCGAACCCGCCGCCCGGCTCGCGGCGGGCAATTCCCGGCTCGCGGGGCGGAAACCCCGGCTCGCGGGGCGGAAACCCCAACTCGGGCGGCGGAAACCCCAACTCGGGCGGCGGAAACCCCAACTCGGCGTTGTAGGACCTCCACAAGGATCGTGGGGGATCTTGGTGCGCGCGGGGGGCGAAGGGGGAGCGGGGTCGCCACTAGCGTCACGAAGCGTGAACCAACCACGCTCCGTCCTCGTCACCGGCGGCAACCGCGGCATCGGCCGCGCCATCGCGGAGGCGTTCGTCGCCCAGGGCGACCAGGTGGCGGTGACCACCCGCAGCGGCGGTGCTCCCGCCGGCGTGCTCGAGCTGAAGGCCGACGTGACCGACCTGGCGTCGGTGGAGGCGGCGTTCGCCGAGGCCGAGCAGGCGCACGGCCCGGTGGAGGTGCTGGTCGCCAACGCGGGGATCACGGCCGACACGCTGCTGCTGCGGATGTCGGACGCCGACTGGGACGCGGTGCTCGACACCAACCTGACCGGCTCCTTCCGCCTCGCCCGCCGCGCCGCCAAGGGCATGCTCCGGCTCAAGCGCGGCCGGATCATCTTCATCTCCAGCGTCGTCGGCCTCCTGGGCTCGCCGGGCCAGGTCAACTACGCCGCGTCCAAGGCCGGCCTCGTCGGCATGGCGCGGTCGCTGGCCCGCGAGCTCGGGCCGCGGTCGATCACCGCCAACGTGGTCGCGCCCGGCTACGTCGACACCGACATGACGGCGGTGCTCAGCGACCAGCAGAAGGAGGCGATCCGAGGCCAGGTCCCGCTCGGGCGGTACGCCGACCCGGCCGAGGTGGCGGGAGCGGTGACCTGGCTCGCGAGCCCCTCAGCGGCCTACGTGACCGGCGCCGTGATCCCGGTGGACGGCGGACTCGGGATGGGGCACTGAGATGGCGGCACAGACCTCCGGCATCCTCGCCGGCAAGAACGTCCTGGTCGCGGGTGTCACCCTCGACACCTCCATCGGCTTCGCGGTCGCGCGGTTCGCCCAGGAGCAGGGCGCGACCGTGCTGATCTCCAACTTCGGGCAGGCGCTGCGGATCACCCGCCGGATCGCACGTCGGCTGCCGACCGAGCCGCCGGTGCTGGAGCTGGACGTGACCGACCCCGAGCACCTCGCCGGCCTGGCCGACGCCGTACGCGGCCATCTTGGGGAGGACGCCGTGCTCCACGGTGTCGTCCACTCGATCGCCTACGGCAATCCGGAGACGCTCCTGGGCGGCAAGTTCCTCGAGGGTCCCTGGAAGGACGTCGCGCAGGCGCTGGAGGTCTCGGCGTACTCCCTGAAGTCGCTGGCCGTGGCCTGCCGGCCGCTGATGGCCGAGGGCGGCTCGATCGTCGGGCTGACCTTCGACGCCAGCTCGGCGTGGCCGGTCTACGACTGGATGGGCGTCGCCAAGGCGGGTCTCGAGTCGTGCTCGCGCTACCTGGCCCGCGACCTCGGCCCCGACGGCATTCGGGTCAACCTGGTCTCGGCCGGCCCGCTGCGCACCCTGGCGGCGAAGGCGATCCCCGGCTTCGGCGAGCTGGAGTCGATGTGGACGACCCGGGCACCGCTGGGCTGGGACAACACCGACCAGGAGCCGACCGCACGCGCCGTCTGCGCCCTCCTGTCGGACCTCTTCCCCGCGACCACCGGCGAGATCGTCCACGTCGACGGCGGCTTCCACGCCATGGGTGCCTAGCGGCCCCAGGGGATCGCGGCCGCCATGACGAAGATCACCGGCACCGGCACCCTCGTGTGGCCATCGGGCATCACCGGCCGGGCATGAGCCCTACCATTCAGCCGTGAACAGCAACCGGCGCCTCGTCGTCGTACGGCACGCCCAGGCCGAGTCCTTCGCTGACAAGGACGTCGAGCGGGTGCTCACCGACCGCGGCCGGACGGACGCGCGGGCGCTGGGAGCCTGGCTCCGCGACCAGGGGATCGGCGCCGACGCCGCCTACGTGTCCTATGCGGCCCGCACCACGGAGACCTGGGCACTGGTCGCCGAGGCCGCCGGGTGGACCATCGAGCCACAGGTCGACGGCACCCTCTACAGCACCGATGAGGAGGGCGTCCTCGACATCGTCCGGGACGCCGAGCCGGGCGCCCGCGAGCTGGTGGTCGTCGGTCACAACCCCACCATCGGGATGGTCGCCCAGCTGCTCGACGACGGCGAGGGGACGGCCGGCGACCTCACCGGCTTCCCGACCGCCGCGGCGGCCGTGTTCGAGCTGGACTGCGACTGGCCTGCGGTGGAGCGGATGTGTGCTCGGCTCGCGGCCTTCCACGTCGGCCGCGGCTGAGCCGCCGTCCGGGGCAGGACCGGGCCGGGCCGGGCGAGCCTCCCTACGGCAGGAGCGGCGGTGCAGGCGTGGTGAAGCCGGCCTCGGCGTCGGCCGCCTCGATCTCCTCGCGGGTGATGCCCAGGAGGTACATGATCGTGTCGAGGTACGGCACGCTGAGCGCGGTGTCCGCCGCCTCCCGGACCACCGGACGGGCGTTGTAGGCGATGCCCAGGCCGGCGGCGGCCAGCATGTCCAGGTCGTTGGCGCCGTCGCCGATCGCGATCGTCGCCGCCTCCGGCACGCCGAGCTCGGCGGCGAACTCCCGCAGCGCCGCGGCCTTGCCGGCTCGATCCACGACCGGACCCACCACCTCGCCGGTGAGCCGGCCGTCGACGATCTCGAGCTTGTTGGCGCGCGCACGGTGGATGCCGAGGTCGTCGGCCAGCCGGTCGGTGATCTGGCTGAACCCGCCCGACACGATGGCGAAGCGGTAGCCGAGACGGCGCAGGGTCCGCACCAGCGTCCGGGCGCCGGGATTGATCACGATGGCGTCGTACACCTGGTCGAGGACCGATGCGTCGAGGCCGGCGAGCAGCTTGACGCGGGCGCGGAGGGACTGCTCGAAGTCCAGCTCGCCGCGCATCGCCCGCTCGGTCACCTCCGCCACCTCGGCGCCGTAGCCGGCGTGGTCGGCGAGCATCTCGATGACCTCCCCCTCGATGAGGGTGGAGTCGACGTCCATCACGATCAGCCGCATGCCGTGGCGCAGGAGGTTGGCCGGCTGCACGGCCACGTCGATGTCGTGCGCGGCCGCCTCGACCGCCAGGAGCCGGCGCAGGCCGTCCGGCGGCGCACCGGACACGTCCAACTCGATCGCCGTCACCGGATAGCGCGCCATCCGCTCGATCCGGTCGATGTTGCCGCCGCAGTCGGCGATCCTGCCGGCGATCGCGGCCATCGCCGAGGCCTTGAGCGGAGCGCCGATCACCGTCACGTGCGCGCGTCCCTCGGCGCGGGACCGGTTGTCGCCGGACCCGCGCTCGATCTCCACCTGCATGCCGAGCGCCTCCACCGTCGCGGTGACCGCCGAGCGCAGCCTCCTGGCGTCACGGGGCGCGGAGACCAGGACGCCCAGCACCAGCCGCCCCCGCATCACGATCTGCTCGAGGTCGACGACGCTGACACCCGACTGGGCGAGCGTCTCGAGCACGGCGGAGGTGACGCCCGGCCGGTCGGTGCCGGTGACCGTGATCAGGAGGGTGTCGGCTGAAGGGTGGTGGCTCATCGCGGCTGCAGGCTATCGGTGCGGCCAGCCGTCAGGGGAGCAGGCGGCGGTGAGGGCGTGCCGTACGGCGCGGGCGAGCGGGTTGATCGCGGCCCGCCGGGCGCCGGCCTCGGTGGCGGTCACCGCCCCTCCGTCGTCCTCCAGAGCCAGCTCGACGACCGCGTGGAGGTGCAGCGCGCGGCCAGCGAGGTCGACCGCGAGGTGGGGCGTCGTGGACGGGGCCCGCACGGGCGCGGGCCGCTGCATCAGTTCGTCGGCGACCTCGGGCCGCCAGTGCGCCACGTCGAGCTCCGCTAGCCGCCCCGCCGCCTCCAGCAGTGCCGACCGCAGCCCGCGGTCGGCCTCGCCGAGGTCCGGTGGCGGCCGCCGGTCCACCGCGTACGACGTCCACTCCACCGCGCGCCCGACCTGGTGCGGGACCAGGCCGGTGCCCGCGCCGAGCAGCAGCACCGCCTCGCCCGCGTCGACGGCCGCGCCGGTGAAGGGCCGCGGCCCGCGAAGCCCGACCGGGTCGCCGGCGGCGGGGAAGGCCGCGCCGACGGCCTCCGCCCCCGCGTTGCGCGCCGCCGCGAGCTCGAGCAGCAGCGGCTCGGGCCCGGCCGGCCCGATCACGACGTGCGCCGTGTCGCGCTCGGGATCCGTGGGGTCAGCGCCCCCCAGCACGCCGTCCAGGAGCTCGTCGGGACCGATCCGCCCGCGGAGCCAGGCGGTGCCCCACCAGGCGAGCCGGGCGGACGCGGGCAGGTAGCTCACGGCGGCCGACGCTACGTCACCCGCCCGAGCCCGCCGAGCCCCGGGTTCGCGTCTCCGGGCCACCGGGGCGTCGCTAGGGTGGCCGACATGTCCGCCGTGCTCGAGCTCGCCGACGTCACCGTGCGCCGCGGCCAGGCGACGCTCCTGGACCGGGTGACCTGGGTGGTCAAGGACGGGCAGCGCTGGGTGGTGCTCGGCGCCAACGGTGCCGGCAAGACGACGCTGCTGCAGGTCGCGGGCGCCCAGCTGCACCCGACGTCGGGGGCGGTCGGCATCCTCGGCGAGCTGCTCGGCACGGTCGACGTGTTCGACCTGCGGCCCCGGATCGGCGTCACCAGTGCCGCCGTCGCCGAGCGGATCCCGCGCAACGAGGTCGTCCGCGACGTGGTGGTCTCGGCGTCGTACGCCGTGCTCGGCCGCTGGCGCGAGCAGTACGACGACGTCGACCACGGCCGCGCCGACGACCTGCTCCGGGAGGTCGGCGTGATGCGGCTGGCCGACCGCACCTTCGGCACCCTGAGCGAGGGCGAGCGCAAGCGGGTGCAGATCGCCCGGGCGCTGATGACCGACCCGGAGCTGCTCCTGCTCGACGAGCCCGCCGCGGGCCTCGACCTCGGCGGGCGGGAGGACCTGGTGTCGACGCTCTCGGTCCTCGCCTACGACCCGTCCTCGCCGGCGACCGTGCTGGTCTCGCACCACGTGGAGGAGATCCCTCCGGGCTTCACCCACGTGCTCATGCTCCGGGACGGGGCCGTCGTCGCCCAGGGCCCGATCGAGACCACCCTCACCGCGGAGGCGCTGTCGGCCACCTTCGGCATGCCGCTGGTGCTCGAGGAGCACGACGGCCGCTACGCGGCGCGGCGCAAGCACCACCACCGCGGCTGAGGCGTCGCACGCGCCGGCCCGGCGGCAGGTCGGCGCGGTGACCTAGAGTGCCGGTATGGACTGGCTCCGTGAGCACCTATGGGAGACGTGGCTCGGCGTCGCCATCGTGCTGGGTGTCGCCGAGATGCTGAGCATGGACCTCTTCCTGCTCATGCTCGCCGGCGGCGCGCTCGCCGGGATGGGCACGGCCCTGGTGACCGACAGCGTCGTGGCCCAGGTCCTGGTCGCCTCGGCGGCCGCCGTGCTGCTCATCGCAGGCGTCCGACCGCCCCTGGTCAAGCGTCTGCACGGCGGCCCCGAGCTCGCGCTCGGACCCGCGGGCCTGGTCGGTGCCCGCGGCCTCGTGACCGAGTCCATCGCGGCGCACAACCCGGGCCGCGTGAAGATCGGTGGCGAGAGCTGGCTGGCCGTGTCGCCCGGCGCGGAGTCCGACATCGAGGCCGGACGGACCGTCGAGGTCATCGAGATCGTGGGTGCCACGGCGCACGTCCGGCCGGTCTTCGACACCCCCCACTGAAGGAGTTCCCATGGTCGTCCTGATCCTGCTCGGGCTGCTGCTGCTGTTCGTGATCGTCGTGGTCGCGAAGGCGGTGAGGGTGGTGCCGCAGGCCTATGCCGGCGTCGTGGAGCGGTTCGGCAAGTACAAGGAGACCCTGCCGGCCGGACTCAACTTCGTCGTGCCCTTCATCGACAAGGTCCACTACATGATCGACCTGCGTGAACAGGTGGTCAGCTTCCCGCCCCAGGGGGCGATCACCGAGGACAACCTCACCGTCGACATCGACACCGTGATCTTCTTCCAGGTGACCGACCCGATCGCAGCGACCTACGAGATCTCCAACTACATCCAGGCGATCGAGCAGCTCACCATGACCACGCTGCGCAACGTGGTCGGCGGCATGGACCTCGAGCAGACCCTGACCAGCCGCGAGACCATCAACAACGGCCTCTCGGCCGTCCTCGACGAGACCACCGGGCGCTGGGGCATCAAGGTCAAGCGCGTGGAGATCAAGGGCATCGAGCCGCCCCCGTCGATCAAGGACGCGATGGAGAAGCAGATGCGCGCCGACCGCGACAAGCGCGCCTTCATCCTGACCGCCGAGGGACAGCGCCAGTCGGCGATCCTGACGGCGGAGGGCAACAAGCAGGCAGCGATCCTCAACGCCGAGGGTGAGCGCGAGGCGCAGATCCTGCGCGCCGAGGCCGAGCGCGAGGCGCAGATCCTGCGCGCCCAGGGCGAGGGGCAGGCGATCCAGACCGTCTTCCAGGCGATCCACGACGGCCGGCCCGACCAGGCGCTGCTGGCCTACCAGTACCTCCAGATGATGCCCCGGATCGCCGAGGGCGACGCCAACAAGGTCTGGGTGATCCCGTCCGAGATCACCAAGGCGCTCGAAGGGCTCGGGTCGTCCATCCACGAGGTCGCCGGCATCCCGCGGCAGACCGACGGCCCCGCCACCCGGGTCGACATGGGCGAGAGCGAGCCGAGGAGCGCGTCCGGCGAGCAGGGCGGCGCCAACCAGGCGGTCCAGGAGGCGATCGCCGAGGCCGAGAGCGCCGCTCGCCCGGGACGGCAGGACCGGCCGGCGGCCACCGACGACGCCGGGGCTGAGTGACGCTGCTCGAGACCGCCGCACTCCTCTTCGCGGGGGTGTGGGCCGGGGTGATCAACACGATCGTCGGCTCCGGCACGCTGGTCACCTTCCCGACCCTGCTCGCGCTGGGCGTGCCGCCGGTCACCGCGAACATGTCCAACAGCATCGGGCTGGTGCCGGGCTCGGTCGCCGGTGCCATCGGCTACCGCCGGGAGCTGGCGGGGCAGCGAGCCCGCATCCTGCGGCTCTCCAGCGCCGTGCTCCTCGGCGGTGTGGCGGGCGCGGTGCTGCTGCTCGTCCTGCCGCCCGGCGCCTTCGAGGCGATCGTGCCGGTGCTGATCCTGGCCGGCGTGGTGCTCGTGCTGCTCCAGCCGCGGCTCGCCCGCCGGGTGCGCGAGCGCGTGGCGGCAACCGGGGTCACCGACGCGCCGGACGCCGCGTGGGTCTGGCCGGCGATGCTGACCACCGGCGCGTACGGCGGCTACTTCGGCGCCGCCTTCGGCGTGATCAGCATGGGCGTGCTCGGCTCGGGCGTGCACGACACCCTGCAGCGGCTCAACGCGGTGAAGAACGTGCTGGCCGCGAGCGTCAACGCCGTCGCGTCGCTGGTGTTCGTCGTCGTCGTCCAGCTCGGCCTCGTCACCGGGATCGACATCGACTGGACGGCGGCCGGGGTGATCGCCACCGGCGCGATCGCCGGCGGCCTCCTCGGCGCCTCGGTCGGCAGGCGGCTACCGGCGGCCCTGCTCCGGGCGGTGATCGTCGTCGTCGGCGTCGTCGCCGTCGTCGCGATGGTCGCCGGCTGACCAGGAGGCCAGGGGCCGCCGTGGCCCCTGGTTGGTGGAGAGCGTCAGCCCCGGGCGGAGACCAGCGCCGCGGCACCGGCACCCACGGCGCCGAGCGCGCCGGCCATCAGCATCAGCCCCGCCGACCGCGGCACCCGGTGCGCCGCCATCTCGAGTGCTCCCGACGCGGCGTCGGCGCCGTCCACGGCGAGCCCCACCATGGTGAGGTTGCGCCGCAGCGCGCCCTTGGACATCAGGGTCACCGCGCCGAGCGCGATCTCCCGGGCGCCGAACATCCGGCCGAAGTAGCCCAGCTGGGGGTTCGCCGCCGGGTCGAGCCCGAAGGTCTTCGCCGCGGTGGTGGGGGCTGCGAGCGCGCCGACGCCGATGGCGATGCGGCCCAGGGAGAGTCCGGTCACGGGGTCCATGCCCCGAAGGCTAGCGGCCCGTGGCCGTCCCCGGTTCCGGACGCGCGGCGCACGCAGCCGCGGCTAGGCGACGTACGACGCCAGCCACCGCTCGAGCTCGAGGTACGCCCGACGCCGCGCCTCGCCGCGCGAGAGCACCACGTCGTGGACGGCGCCGGGAACCGCGACGTAGGTGACGTGCTTGCCGATCGCGGTCGCCCAGCGGCGGATCTGACGGACGTCCAGGACGATGTCGGTGCAGCCGACGTCGTCGCACATCTCGGTCGGCGCGCTGCTGCGGTCGGAGGAGAGCACCAGCACGGGGGCGGGCACGTCGAGCCCCGCCTGCAGCCGGCGGTGCCCGATCCGGATCGCGCGCAGCCAGCCGAAGCGCACCGGGAAGGAGCCGACCGGCTTCCACGCCAGGTCGAACTCCCACTCGCCCTCGTGCTCGCGGTGCAGGCTGCGCGTGTAGAAGCCGTGCACCTCCCGCGGGAGCTCCCGCATCGGCTGGCGGCGCCCGACCCGGTCGATCACGGCGGTCGCCGCGGGCGACCGCATCCAGGCCTTGCCCTGGAGGTCGAGCCAGGGGGAGTTCAGCACCAGCCCGGCCAGCTCTGCGGGCTTCCGCGCGTCGGCCCACAGGGAGACGATCAGCCCGCCGGTGGAGTGCGCGGAGACCACCACCTTGCGGTGCCCGTCGCGCCGGGTGATCCGCTCCCACGCCTCGTCGAGCTCCGCGAAGTACTCGTCGAGGTCGGCGACGTAGGTGGCCGACTGGTGCGGCCGGATCGAGCGGCCGTACTTGCGCAGGTCCAGCGCGTACATGTCGTGGCCGTGCTCGACCCACCACTCGCCGTACTCGGCCTGGAAGAAGTAGTCGGAGAACCCGTGGACGTGGAGCGTGGCCCGCTCGCTGGGCGCGTCGGTAACGCGGCTCACCAGCGTCGCGACGACCTCGCCCTCGAAGTCCGGCTCCAGGGCGATGGTCTCGGCCAGCCACGGCTCGCCCAGGACGTCGGTGACGACCTCGCCGGTGGCCGCGTCGGGGCGGGTCTGCCGCTGCGTGGACTGATCGCTCACGGGGGGAGTCTGCCACCGCGCCCCACACATGGGCGGACCCGGTCCGGCCAAGGGGGGTTGACCGGACCGGGCCCTGCACACAGGGTACCTGCGTAGGCTGACCAGGTGGACCGGTATCCCCAGGAACAGCCCACCGACCATCCGGTCGGCGGCCAGGCGGACCGGACCGGCGACGCACTGCTCGCCCACATGCGCGACCGGCTGCAGGAGCGCGGCAAGGTGCCGGCACTCCCCGCCGGCTGGCACCAGCAGTCGGCGATGCTCTCCGCCGAGGGGTTCAACTACGGCGGCGACTTCATCGTCGCCGAGCTCGACTCGGAGGTCCTCCAGATGGTGCTGGTCGACGTCTGCGGCAGCGGCGCGACGGCCGTCCCGGCCGCTCTGCAGTTCGCCGGCGCCCTCGAGAGCCTGATCGTCGCGGTCCCGGCCGAGCGGCTGCTGGCGGGCGCCAACGACTACCTGCTGCGCCAGCCGTCCGACGAGAGCTTCGCGACCGCCGTCCAGGTGGTGGTCGACCTGGCCACGGGGGAGTACCTGATCCGCAGCGCCGGTCACCCGCCGGCGCTGCGGTGGGACCGGGCGCGGGCCTCGTGGGACGTCGACAACGCGCGCGGGACGGCGCTGGGCGTGAGCGAGACGCCCGCCTTCGAGGAGAGCCGCGGTGTGCTCGACCAGGGCCAGGCGCTGCTCTTCTACACCGACGGCGTGGTGGAGTCGCGGGGGCAGGACATCGACGACGGCATCAACTGGCTGCGGCGCACGGCGCAGGCGGCGGTGACCGACGGCTGGCCGGGGGCGGCCAAGCGGATCATCGACCTGGTCCCGCGCGGGGACGACGACCGTGCGGTGCTGATCCTCGGGCGGTCGACCGGAATATAGTTGACATGTCACCCGTTTTCCCGGTGACAGGAAGCGCACCCCATACGGACGCACAGGAGCGGACATGCAGATCGGCATCTTCACCGTCGGCGACGTCACGCCGGACCCGACCACGGGACGGACGCCGACCGAGCACGAGCGGATCAAGGCGACCGTGGCCATCGCTCGCAAGGCGGAGGAGATCGGCCTCGACGTCTTCGCGACAGGCGAGCACCACAACCCGCCGTTCATCGCCTCCAACCCCACGGCCACCCTGGCCTACATCGGTGCGCAGACCGAGCGGATCATCCTCTCCACGGCGACCACGCTGATCACGACGACCGACCCGGTGCTCATCGCCGAGGACTACGCCAAGATCCAGCACCTCACCGACGGCCGCGTCGACCTGATGATGGGGCGCGGCAACACCGGACCGGTCTACCCCTGGTTCGGCAAGGACATCCGCCAAGGGATCAACCTCGCCATCGAGAACTACGCCCTCCTCCGCCGGCTCTGGACCGAGGACGTCGTGAACTGGGAGGGCCGCTTCCGCACGCCGCTGCAGGGCTACACGTCCACGCCGCGGCCGCTGGACGGCGTGCCTCCCTTCGTCTGGCACGGCTCGATCCGCAGCCCGGAGATCGCCGAGCAGGCGGCGTACTACGGCGACGGCTTCTTCCACAACCACATCTTCTGGCCGGCGTCCCACACCGCGCAGATGGTGCGGCTGTACCGCCAGCGGTTCGAGCACTACGGCCACGGCTCCGCCGACGAGGCGATCGTCGGGCTCGGCGGACAGTTCTTCATGCGGCCCAACAGCCAGGACGCGTGGCGCGAGTTCCGGCCCTACTTCGACAACGCCCCGGTCTACGGCCACGGCCCCTCGCTGGAGGACTTCACCGAGCAGACGCCGCTGACCGTCGGGTCGCCGCAGCAGGTGCTGGAGCGCACCCTGTCGTTCCGGGAGTACGCCGGGCACTACCAGCGTCAGCTCTTCCTGGTCGACCACGCCGGGCTGCCGCTCAAGACCGTGCTCGAGCAGCTCGACCTGCTCGGCGAGATCCTCCCCGACCTGCGGAAGGGCTTCGCGGAGGGTCGTCCGGCGCACGTCCCCGACGCGCCGACGCACGCGTCCCTCGTCGCCGCGGCGGGCGGCGCGAAGGACTCCACCGTCTACGTCGGTGGCGACTCGGCCACCGGCACCACCGACCGCGACCTCGACGACCCCGAGGTCGCCCGCGTCCTCGAGGGAGAGCTGTGACCAGGACCCGCTCGATCGTCGTCATCTCCGCGGGGCTGTCGGTCCCGTCGTCGACCCGGCTGCTCGCCGACGTGCTCGGCGAGGCCGTCGAGCGAGCGGTCTCCGCCCGCGGCGAGGAGGTGGCGGTCGACTACGTCGAGCTCCGGCCGCTGGCGCACGCCCTGGCCGACAACCTGCTGACCGGGTTCCCTGCGGGCGACCTGGCCGAGGCGATCGACCGCGTCTCGAGTGCCGACGCGCTGGTCGTGGTGACGCCCGTCTTCTCCGGCTCCTACTCCGGGCTGTTCAAGACGTTCTTCGACGTCCTCCAGCTCGGCGCGCTGGAGGGGAAGCCGGTGCTCGTCGGGGCCACGGCGGGCACCGCCCGGCACAGCTTGGTCCTCGACCACGCCCTCCGGCCGCTGTTCTCCTACCTGCGCGCGCTCGTCGTCCCGACCGGGATCTTCGCCGCGAGCGAGGACTTCGGCGGTGGCGGTGTCGACGGCGGGCTCCGGAAGCGAGCCGACCGCGCCGCCACCGAGCTCGCCGCCCTGCTGGGCTGCTCCGGTCAGCCGGCGGTGGCCCGGCCCGCCCGACAGCGGTCCGCCGACGAGGAGCTCGCCCAGCCCACGCCGTTCGAGCAGCTGCTGCGGGAGGCCGGCGGCGACTCCGTCCGCTGAGCCACCGCCCCTCCGCCCGGCTCAGTGCTGGTAGGTGCCGCTCAGGATCGCGCGGCCCAGCGTCTTGAACGCCAGGTTGAAGCCGACGACAGCCGGCGTCGCCGACGCATCCACGCCCAGCGTGGGCTCCTTGACCGCGTGCACCACGAAGAAGTAGCGGTGCACCTGGTCGCCCTCCGGCGGTGCGGCACCGGCGTAGGCGCGCTCGCCGAAGTCGTTGCGGACGTGGAAGGCACCCTGGGGGAGGTTCTCGTCCGACGCGCCCGCGCCCGCGGGCAGCGACGTCACGTCCGCCGGGACGTCCACCACGACCCAGTGCCAGAAGCCGCTGACCACCGGCGCGTCGGGGTCGAAGCAGGTGACGACGTAGCTCTGGGTGCCCTCGGGGCCGGGCTCCCAGCTGAGCTCGGGCGAGGTGTTGCCCTTGTCGTAGACCTGGTCGTCCTTCAGGGCGGACCCGTCGGTGACGTCGCTGCTGGTGACGCGGAACGACGCGGCGGCGGGGAGCAGGGGATAGGGGTCCGGGGTGACGGGGCGATCGAGACTCATGCCACGAAGTTAGTCCGCCCCCTGAACCCATGTCACCGGCCGTCGCGGCGGTCCCGGGAGAATGGCGCCCGTGAGTGACTTCCCGCCGTACCCCTCCGGCCTCAGGCTCGCCGGGCGCCGTGTCCTCGTCGTCGGCGGCGGGCACGTCGCGCAGCGGCGGGTGCCGCACCTGATCGCCGTCGGCGCCGACGTGCACGTGGTTTCCCCGGAGGTGTCGCCGGCGATCGAGGGGCTCGTCGGGTCAGGGGAGATCACCTGGCACCGGAGGGCGTTCGAGGACGGCGACCTCGACGGCGCCTGGTACGTCGTCGCGGTGACCGACGACCGCGCGGTCAACGATCACGTCAGCGCCCTTTGCGAGGACCAGCGGATCTTCTGCGTGCGCTCCGACGACGGCACCGTCGGGACCGCCTGGACACCGGCCGTGGGTCGCCACGCGGGCCTGACCGTCGCGGTGCTCGGCAACCGGGACCCGCAGCGCTCGGCCCAGGTCCGCGACGAGATCGTCGAGGCGCTCCGCGAGGGCACCATCGCCGCCCCCCACCACCGCGACCGGGTGCCCGGCGTCGTGCTGGTGGGCGGTGGCCCGGGCGACCCCGAGCTGATCTCGATCGCCGGTCGCAAGGCCCTGGCGGAGGCCGACGTCGTGGTCGCCGACCGGCTCGCGCCGCGGGAGCTCCTCAGCGAGCTGTCCCACGACGTCGAGCTCGTCGACGTCGCCAAGCTGCCCCGCGGCCGGTCCGCGCAGCAGGAGGAGATCAACCGGGTGATCGTCGACCGGGCCCTCGCCGGGAAGCGGGTGGTCCGGTTCAAGGGCGGCGACAACTTCGTCTTCGGGCGGGGCTACGAGGAGGTCATCGCCTGCCGGGAGGCAGGCGTCGCGGTCACCGTGATCCCGGGTCTCACGTCTCCGGTGTCGGTTCCCGCGGTCGCCGGCATCCCGGTCACCCACCGCGGCGTGGCCCACGAGTTCAGCGTGGTCTCCGGCCACCTGCCCCCGGGGCACCCGGAGTCGCTGACCGACTACGACGCGCTGGCCCGGCTCCGCGGCACGGTCGTGGTGATGATGGGGGTCGAGAACGCCCCGAGCATCGCCGACGCGCTCGTGGCCGGCGGGAGGCCGGAGGACACGCCGGTCGCCGTGGTGTGCGACGGGACGATGCCGACGCAGCGCACCGTGCTCGCCACGCTCGGCACGCTCGCGGGCCGCCTGCACGAGGAGGGCGTCAAGCCGCCGGCCATCATCGTGATCGGCGAGGTCGTGCGCGTCGCCCACCCCGAGGCCTACCCGCCGATGGAGGGCTGATCGTGGCGGAGCTGGTCGAGGTCCACTCCGCCACCGACCCGCGGCTGGCCGACTACCGCGACCTCCGCGACGTCGAGCTGCGCAAGCACCTCGAGGCCGAGCACGGCCTGTTCCTCGCCGAGGGCGAGAAGGTGGTGCGCCGCGCGGTGGAGGGCGGCTACGCCCCGCGGTCGTTCCTGATGGCGCCTCGGTGGCTCGCCGGCCTCTCCGACGTGCTCGAGCGCTCCGACGCGCCCTGCTTCGTGGTGTCCGAGGCCCTCGCCGAGGAGGTGACCGGCTTCCACGTCCACCGCGGCGCGCTGGCCTCCCTCCGACGCCGGCCGCTGCCGTCGGTCGACGAGGTCCTCGCCGGCGCGCGGTCGGTCCTGGTGCTCGAGGACATCGTCGACCACACCAACGTGGGTGCCATCTTCCGCTCGGGCGCGGCCCTGGGCTTCGACGCCGTGCTGCTCGCTCCACGCTGCGCGGACCCGCTCTACCGGCGCTCCATCAAGGTGGCCATGGGCGCGGTCTTCAACCTGCCGTGGACCCGCCTGCCCGACTGGTGCGGCGCCCTTCCGGCGCTCACCGCGGCGGGCTTCACCACGGTGGCGCTGACCCTGGCCGACGACGCCGTGCCGATCGACGACGCGGTCGGCGGCCTCGACAAGGTCGCGCTCGTGCTCGGCTCCGAGGGCCACGGGCTCTCGGAGCGCTGGGAGCAGGCGGCCGACGTGCGGGCCGTCATCCCGATGACCGCGGGGATCGACTCGCTCAACGTCGCCGCCGCCACGGCCGTCGCCTGCTACGTCACCGCGCGCCGCTGAGCCGGCAGCCGGTCAAGCGCGTCAGGCCGGTCAGGCGTGTCAGGTCGGCCAGTCGGGCGGGTACTCGTCGGCCGCGGCCTCGTGCTGCTTGCGCAGCTTCTTCATCGCCTTCGCCGAGATCCGGTCGCCGAACACGGTGCCCATGGTGTGGTCGGTCTCGTGCTGCAGGCACTTGGCGAGCATCCCGTCGCCCTCGAAGCGGACCGGCTCGCCGTCGAGGCCCTGGCCGTGGACCACCGCGTAGTCGGGGCGAGCGCAGTCGACGAAGGCGCCGGGGAAGGAGAGACAGCCCTCGGGGCTGTCGTCGAGCTGACGGTCCCGGCCCTCGGGCAGGGAGAGGGTCGGATTGCACACCACGCCGACCACCCTGCGGCCGGCGGCGTCGGGGCAGTCGAAGACGAACATCGCGACGTCCTCGCCGATCTGGCACGCGGCCAGGCCGACCCCGTCGGCGGCGTACATCGTGGCGACCATGTCCGCGGCGAGCTCGCGCAGCGCCTCGTCGAAGACGGTGACCGGCTGCTGCGGGCGGTGCATGACCGGCGTTCCCCACCGGGTCATCGGCCGCACGCGGCCGCCGCGCGGGAGCGGACCGTGGGGGGCGACGACGTCCTCGGGGTCCTGGTTGCCGCTGGCCATGGCGGTGAGCATAGGCCGCCGGATGTGACGTGCCGCACCCGGCCCCGCAAATCCGGACGCACCTGTAGCGCGATGTGTAACTCGCAGTTACATTTGGCCCATGTCCCTGATCAGCAACCTCAAGCCGGGCGGCAAGCACGGGGTCCCGAGCACCGAGAGCCGCGATCCCATCGGCTACCTCGTCGCCGGGCTCAACCGGCTCGCCCAGAGCGACCTCCTCGACAAGGTCGGGCTGCGCAAGCAGACCGAGCAGGTCGTCTTCAACGTGACCCGCACCGGGTTCAAGACGATGACCAACGCCAGCCGGACCTTCGCCAAGGCCGGCAAGAAGGGGCAGCCGGGCGCCCGGCCGGCCAAGGCTCCCGCGAGCAACGTCTTCGACCTGACGCCGACCGAGGACGAGCAGATGCTCGTCGACGTCGTCACGGACTTCGCCACGGAGGTCGTGCGGCCCGCCGCGGCCGCGGCGGACACCGCGTGTGCCGCTCCTGACGACGTGCTCAAGTCCAGCCTCGAGATCGGCCTGCCGATCCTGGGCCTGCCCGAGTCCCTCGGCGGCATCTCCGAGGAGCGCTCCGCGATGGCCGGCACCCTCGTGGCCGAGGCGCTCGCCAAGGGCGACATGGGGCTCGCCGTCGCGACGCTCGCGCCCGGGTCGGTGGCCACCGCGATCGGTCTCTGGGGCACCGACCAGCAGCAGCAGACCTACCTCCCCGCCTTCACCGGCGACGAGGTCCCTGCCGCCGCGCTGGCGCTCAACGAGCCGACCGTCCTCTTCGACGTGCTCGAGCCGTCCACCACGGCCACCCGGAGCGGGGACGGCTACGTGCTCAACGGCGTCAAGAGCCTGGTCGCGCGCGGCGACACCGCGGAGCTGTTCGTGGTCGGCGCCCAGCTCGACGGCCAGCCGGTCCTGTTCCTCGTCGAGTCCTCCACCGAGGGGCTCAGCATCGAGGGCGACCCCGCGATGGGGGTCCGGGCGGCGTCGATGACCCGGCTGCTCCTCGAGGACGTCACCGTGCCTGCCGAGGCGGTGCTGGGGGAGACCGACGGCACCACCTACCGCGAGTGCGTCCGCCTGTCGCGGCTGGCGTGGTGCGCGCTGTCGCTCGGCACGGCCCAGGCCGTCCTCGACTACGTGACGCCGTACGTCAAGGAGCGGGAGGCGTTCGGCGAGCCGATCGCCCACCGCCAGTCGGTCGCCTTCATGGTGGCCAACATCGCCATCGAGCTGCAGGCGATGCGCCTGGTCACCTACCGTGCCGCGGCACGTGCGGCGGCGGGCAAGGACTTCTCCAAGCAGGTCGCCCTCGCCCGGAAGATCTGCGCCGAGAAGGGGATGCAGATCGGCAACGACGGCGTCCAGCTGCTCGGTGGCCACGGCTTCGTCAAGGAGCACCCCGTCGAACGGTGGTACCGCGACCTGCGCGCCATCGGCATCATGGAAGGGACGGTGCTGGTCTGATGGCCATCAACCTCGAGATTCCCAAGAAGCACCGGACACTCATCGACCAGGCCCACCAGGTCGCGATGAACATGCTCCGGCCGATCTCCCGCAAGTACGACGTCGCGGAGCACGAGTACCCCGAAGAGCTCGACATGCTCGCCGCGATGATCGACGGCCTCGCCGAGTCGGGTGCGAGCGAGGGAGCCGGCGCCGCCGGCGTCCGCCGCGACACCCGGGAGGACGACGGGTCGGTCAAGAACGGCGCCAACATGGCCTCGGTGACCTCGATCGCCGAGATGTGCTGGGGCGACGTCGGCCTCCTGCTCTCGATGCCGCGGCAGGGTCTCGGCAACTCCGCCATCGCCTCGGTCGCCAACGACGAGCAGCTGGCGCGGTTCAACGGGCGGTGGGCGTCGATGGCGATCACCGAGCCCGGGTTCGGCTCGGACTCGGCGGCGGTGTCCACCACGGCCGTGCTCGACGGCGACCACTACGTCATCAACGGGGAGAAGATCTTCGTCACCGCGGGCGAGCGCTCCGACTGCGTCGTCGTGTGGGCGACGCTGGACAAGTCGCTCGGCCGCGCGGCGATCAAGTCGTTCGTGGTCGAGAAGGGCACGCCGGGCATGAAGGTCGAGCGGCTGGAGGAGAAGCTCGGCATCCGGGCCTCCGACACCGCGGTGATCACGTTCACCGACTGCCGGGTGCCCAAGGAGAACCTGCTCGGGTCGCCGGAGGTCAACGTCGAGCAGGGCTTCGCCGGAGCCATGGCGACCTTCGACAACACCCGCCCGCTCGTCGCGGCGATGGCCATCGGCTGCGCCCGCGCGTCGCTGGACCTGACCCGCGACCTGCTCAAGCAGGCCGGCGTGGAGATCGACTACGACCGCCCGGCCTACCTGCAGCACGCCGCGGCGGCGAAGTTCCTCCAGCTCGAGGCCGACTGGGAGGGCGCCCGGCTGCTCACCCTCCAGGCGGCGTGGATGGCCGACAACCGCAAGCCCAACTCGCTCGAGGCCTCCATGGCGAAGGCGAAGGCCGGTCGCGTGGGCTCCGACGTGACGCTGTCCTGCGTCGAGCTGTGCGCCTCCGTCGGCTACTCCGAGAGCGAGCTGGTGGAGAAGTGGGCCCGCGACTCGAAGATCCTGGACATCTTCGAGGGCACCCAGCAGATCCAGCAGCTGATCGTGGCGCGCCGGGTGCTGAACCTCACCAGCGCCGAGCTGAAGTAGCGACGCCGGCACCGCGAGCGGCCCGTCACCTCTAGGTGGCGGGCCGCTCCGCGTCCGCGCCTCGCTAGGTTGTGGCCGTGCCGCGCCACCTGATCGTCGCCGCCACCGCGGCCGAAGCCGCCCACGTGCCCGACCACCTCGAGGTGCTGGTCACCGGCATCGGCAAGACCGCCGCGGCCACCGCGCTGGCGCGCCGCCTGGCGTCGTACGACGGGCTCGAGGGGCTGGTCGTCGTCAACCTCGGCACCGCCGGAGCGCTGCGCACCGGCGTCGAGGGGCTCCACGAGGTGGGCACCGTGCTCAACCACGACATCAGCGCCACGGCGCTCCGGGCGCTCGGCTACGACCCCAGGGACGAGCTCACGGTGGGCGGCGGGCCGACGGTCCTCGCCAGCGGCGACGTGTTCGTCACCGACCCGGCGGTCCGGGCGCGGCTCGCCGAGCGGGCCGCGCTGGTCGACATGGAGGGCTACGCGGTGGCCTACGTCGCGGCGGAGTTCGGCGTGCCGTGCCGGCTGGTCAAGCACGTCTCCGACAACGCCGACGAAGGCGCCCTGCAGTGGGTGGACCTGGTCGACCGGAGCGCGCGGGTGCTGGGGGAGTGGGCCGGCGCCGAGCTGAGCTGACCGGTCAGCGACTGCTCCGCGCCCGGCGGCCGCGCACCACGCCCACGAAGTCCTGGTGCACCGGGCTGTCCGCGTCGCGCAGCCAGATCAGGGCGACCGTCGTGGGCGGCAGGTCGACCGGGCGCTGGACGACGTCCTTGCGGTGGTGGAGCCGGGCGACCGCCATCGGCACGATGACGATCCCGGCACCCGACGCGGCGACCTCGATGGCCTCCTTCTCCGACATCGGCGGGAAGTCGAGCTGGTCGGTCGAGGGCCGCCACCCGGAGCGCTCGGGCAGCACCAGCTGCTCGTCGGCGAGGTCGTCGACGGACAACGGGTGGTCGGGGTCCGCTGCCGCCACGAAGTGGTCGACCGCCGCGACCACGACCGGCACCTCGTCGTACAGCCGGACGCAGTGCAGCGGTGCCGGCACCTCCAGGTCCACAGGCAGCCGGGCGAGCGCCATGTCGGCGCCGCCGCGGTCGAGGACCTCCCGCTGCTGCCGCTCGTCGACGGGCCGCAGGTCCAGCCGCGTCTGCGGGTTGCGCTCGCGCCACACGCGCGCCCACTTGTCGGGCGTCACACCGGGCACGAAGGCAACCCGCAGCTGCTGCATGCGACCAGCCTCCCAGAACCGCTACGAGGCCCCGTTCTCGTCTCTCTCGACCGAGATCACGAAGTCGTCGCCGTGCTGCGTCACGCCGGCGATCACCGCCTGCTCGACGGCCTCCTTGGCGTAGATGCCGCGGACCACGAGCGGGTCGCGCCGCAGGTCGCGCGTGAGGGCGACGGCGAGCGCGATCATGACCAGCACGAACGGCAACGCCGCCACGATGGTGATGTTCTGCAGGCCGCTGAGCGCGTCGTCACCGCCGACGAGCAGCATCACCGCTGCCACCGAGCCGGTCGCCACACCCCAGAACACCACGGTGGTGCGCCGCGGGTCGGTGCTCCCTCGCTCGGAGAGGGTGCTCATCACGATCGACGCCGCGTCGGCCCCGGAGACGAAGAAGATCGCGACCAGCAGCATCACGATGACGCTCGCGATCGTCGCCAGGGGCAGTTGCTCCAGGACACCGAACAGCTGCGCCTCGGCACCGCCCGCCTCGTAGACCTCGGCGCCGTCGCGCTGCTGGTCGATCGCGGTGCTGCCGAAGACGGCGAACCAGACCAGGCTCACCACGCTCGGCACCAGCAGCACGCCCGCCACGAACTGGCGGATCGTGCGGCCGCGCGAGATGCGGGCGATGAACATGCCGACGAACGGCGTCCACGAGATCCACCATGCCCAGTAGAAGACGGTCCAGCTCTGCAGCCAGGTGCTGACCGCCGCGCCCTCGGCGCCCGTGCGCGCCGCCATCTCGGGCAGCTCGGCGACATAGCTGCCGACGGCCGTCGGGATCATGTTCAGGATCAGCACGGTGGGGCCGACCACGAAGACGAAGGCAGCGAGGACCACGGCGAGCACCATGTTGATGTTGGACAGCCACTGGATGCCGCGAGCGACGCCCGAGACAGCCGAGACGACGAACGCAGCGGTGAGCAGCGCGATGATGCCGACGAGGACACCGTTGCCGACCTCACCGATCCCGCCGACGATCTCCAGGCCGCTGGTGATCTGGAGCGCGCCGAGACCCAGCGACGCGGCGGAGCCGAACAGCGTGGCGAAGATCGCCAGCATGTCGATGACATGGCCGGCCGGCCCGTGGGCGTGCCGACCGAGGATCGACTCGAACGCCGCCGAGATCAGCTGGACCCGCCCCTTGCGGTAGACGCCGTAGGCGATGGTCAGGCCGACCACGGCGTAGATCGCCCACGGGTGCAGCGTCCAGTGGAACAGCGTGGTGGCCAACGCCGTCTGGGCGGCAGCCTCGTTGCCGGCCTCGCCGGTGCCCGGCGGCGGCTCCACGAAGAACGCGAGCGGCTCGGCCACCCCGTAGAACATGAGGCCGATGCCCATGCCGGCGCTGAACATCATCGCGACCCACGAGGCGGTCCGGAACTCCGGCTCCTCGTCGTCGCGGCCGAGCGGGATGGCGCCGTACCGGCTGACGGCCAGCCAGATGACGAACACCACGAAGCCGCTGGAGGTCAGCACGAACAACCAGCCGGTGTTCTGCATCACCCAGGTCAGCGCCTCGCTGGACGCAGTGCCGAGGCTGTCCGTGCTGATCACGCCCCAGGCGACGAACGCGATCGCGAACAGTGCCGGCACCCCGAACACCCAGGGGTTGAGGCCCGCTCGGCTCGGCGGCACCTTCTCGAGCGCCTCGTCGAGCGCCGGGTGGGGTACGACGTCGCGGGTGTGGCGGGCCTCGCGGGCTTGCTCGGGAGTTGCGGTGGGTTGTCGGTCCGAGGTCATGCCGATCAGGCCTATCGGACCGGGACCCCCTCCCGCAAACCCGCGCGGGCCGGGGTGAGATCGCTCACCCCGGCCCGCGGCGGATCTGGCTAGGCCTGCGCGAGCAGGCCGAACTGCAGGTTGCCGGAGTCGTCGACGCCGGCGTCGCGGACCATCGCGTCCACCAGCTCGGCGGCCCCCGAGTCGATGTAGACGGTCGCGCCGTCCTGCTCGACCACCTGGTCGCCGGCCTCGGGCTGGGGCGAGGCGCTGAGGCTGAAGCCGTCGGGGGCGCCGCTGATGCGCAGGCCCGCCGACTCCGGCGCGTCGGGCGCGTCGGTGATCTGCTTGACGATGGTGCAGGCGTTCTCGGTCAGGGTGAGCATGGGATGCCTTCCCATTGATGACAGGACCCCTCCCACAGAACCAGCCGCCCACAGCGGGTTCAAGCCGGCCGGCGCGCCGGTCGCGCGGGAGGGCGTCCCGATGCGGGCCCCGGACGCGTCCTTTGCTAACGTTTCCCCGCACTCGTCCGGGTGGCGGAATTGGCAGACGCGCTAGCTTGAGGTGCTAGTGCCCGTATTAGGGCGTGGGGGTTCAAGTCCCCCCTCGGACACCAGGAACATGGGGCAGGGTTCCTCCAGGTCAGTGACCTGTAGATCGGTCCTTCGAAGCACAGACGAGCCCTCCTCAAGTCACGCTGAGGAGGGCCTTGTTGTATCTCGCTCACGATTGCAGCGTTCAGGGAGCCGACGCCACCCTCCTCAAGGCGTGACCGAGGGCAGCGCCCGCCAGTTCCACGTCGTCCTCGCGCGCGAAGAGGTAGACCGCGAGGTGTACGGCGAGAGTGTGACCGAGGAACGCCGCCGCCCGCACCGGTGGTACCGCCGCATCGTGCATGAGGTAGGTGACGGTGTGCCGCGTGGAGTGCAGGCTTATAACCCTGACTCCGGCTGCGCGAGCAACACGGCAAAGCGCTCGGAGCACCACTGCGGCTTCGCCGGCTCACCGGGCTCGTCAACGACGACGAGATCTTCAGGGTTGGCCCGGTGGTCGGTGACCGAGGCCAACTTTCGTTTCGCAGAGCGGCCGTCGTGCCGGGCTACACCAGGTCGGGCTTGATCGTTCTTCTGGACGCCGCTGACTTGGGCGGTCCGAGCATCCACCGCCGTACGTCAGTCGAGCGACTCACCGCGACCCGTGACTAGCGAACCGTGACGCTACCTGCCTCGAGTCCACATCGGCCCAGGCGAGATCGAGGACCTCCTCAGCGGCTATGGGCGACTGCTGCACGGATAGCTGACATCTGATCTGTGGTGCCGAAGGGTGCCGCTGGAAAGATGTGCACTGTGCCGAAGCCGTACGCCAAGTAGTCCCGCGTCGACGGTCTTCGTGTTGCGAGGAACCGTGAGCCGGGCGTCCAACTCGAGCGGTCCGCTGCCGACTTCGACATCAGCGAGTCGTGCCTGACGAACTGGTTCAAGGCCGCCGACGTCGGGGACGGCGTGAGACCCGGGACGACGGCGGCTGAGAACACCGAGAATCGCGGGTTGAAAACGCGCATCCGGCTCCCTAAGCCAGAACGAGGTTTTGCGCCGGGCGGCCGACTATTTGTCGCAGGCCAACCTCCCGGAAAACGATGTACCCGCGCATCCGCGAGCTGGCCGTCGACGAGATCCCCGTCACGGTGGCTCACCGGATGCTGAAGATCGCTCGCCAGCCCTGCTACCGCTGGCTGCAGTCGCCGGTCAGCGCCGCCGAGCTCAAGCAGCGTTACCGTGACAACGCGCTGTTCGACGCCTACCGCGACGATCCGGCGTTCGGCTACCGGTTCTTTACCGACGAGGCCCGTGAAGCCGGTGAGTCGGTGGCCGAGCGGACCGCGTGGCAGACCTGCTCGGACCTAAGCTGGTGGAGCGCTTCGGCAAGCCCAACAAGGGCACGGCGAAGAAGCCCGCGCCGCCCGTTCACGACGACCTGTGCGCCGTGGTGGACGAGAAGGGCCGGTTGCGGCACGAGTTCAACGCCGACGGTGCGAACGAGCTGTGGCTGACCGACATCACCGAGCACTGGACCGGTGAGGGGCAAGCTCTACGTCTGCGCGGTCAAGGATGTCAACCGCAACCGGATCGTGGGCTACTCCATCAGCGACCGGGTGACTTCCCAACTCGCGGTCGTGACCTGGAACGAGAGGACCTACCACCGACGTCGTCGAAGGGCCGCTCTCGGGCGGTTGACCCGGACGGCTGACATGGCGCGCGTCGTGGGCGACAGGTCGATTGCTCTCCCACTTTCCTGGTCGTTCGCCACAGTCAGCGCACACCGCCGAAGACCTCAAACGGATCGCCGACACCCTCAACAAGAGACCCCGACCTACCCTTGACCTGCACACCCCAGCCCAACGGCTGAACCAGCTGCCGAACCCAGCAGCCTGAACCCGTTGTTTAGACCGTCTGACCTCGCAGTCACTCGGCGCGCTCGAAGGCCCGCAAGATCGCGCGAAATCCGCTCAAAAGTCGCGTGTCGTGCCTACGCTCTTCGTCATGGAAGATGAAAGGGAAAAACCTCAACGCTCGGAGCGGTCGCAAAAGGCGATGGACGCGTACTTGGCCGCCAATCCAGAGAAAAAATCTAGGCAAACGACTCCTCACCCCAATGCTTCTCGCAACGAGCGCGCGCCGAGTGGTGGATCCCTAGTCTCGGGTAGTGAGACACCGTCGAGCAGAACGTCGGACAGCGCGCAAAGTGGTTTCAAGGCGCCCCGTACAGCCGCTGCCATCGTACTCGTCTTCATTGCGCTCGGGCTTTTCTTCGGCATGGGCCCCTCGGACTACGACCGTATGCGGGAGCAGATAGAGGACCGCGATGACCGGAACAACTCGGAGACCTCCGGCGCGCCACAGCAGCAGGTGGTGAACGGTTGGACCACCAACGAGTACCTCGAGCTTCTCTCCGTCCAAGCGGAGGAGAGCAACGCGCGTCGTGACGCACTTCTGCTGCTCGGCCTCATTGGTGCGGGCACAGTTCTCTTTCTCCCCGCCCAGCGATCTCACTGAGGAGACTGGGACAGGATCGGGCCGAAGGTCGCCCCAACCCTTGAATCGAATGGTGCCGGGCGTCCGGGCCAGCCGGATTGGTTATCCGGTCATCTGGCGCGGCACACGTCGTGACTGAATCGCCCCGGGTCTGATGGAAGCTCTCAACCCATGGAGGACGAGAGTCGTGGCGGCACCCAGGAAGTACCTCGACGAGCTGCGTGAGCGGGCCACTCGGATGGCAGTGGAGCTCCGGCAGGACCCGGCGACGAAGCAGGGCGCGTCGCTCGGGTTGCCGAGCAGCTCGGAATGCATCCGGAGACGTTGCGCAACTGGGTTCGGCAGGCTGAGATCGACGGCGGGGTCCGGGCACTACGACCAGCGACGCGCAGCGACTGGCTGAGCTTGAGCGCGAGGTCCGCGAGCTGCGGCGGGCCAACCACATCTTGAAGACCTCGGCGGCTTTCTTCGCGGCGGAGCTCGACCGCCCCACCAGCAAGTAGTGGCCTACATCGACGATCATGGCCCCGACGTGGTCGATGGGCGCGAGGTTGGGGTCGAGCCGATCTGCGCTGTGCTGAAGGACGCCGGCGTGCAGATCGCCCCGAGCAGCTACTACGCCGCCAGGACCAGACCTCTTCGGCACGCGCGATCCGCGACGCCGAACTGGTCGAGGACATCAAGACAGCCCACAAGACCAATCTCGGCGTCTAAGGCGCGAGGAAGGTCCACTCCGAGCTCAACCGCCAAGGCGTCAGGGTCGCCGGTGCACCGTGGAGCGGCTGATGCGCGCCGAGGGCCTACGCGGGATCCCTCGGGAGAAGACCGGCAAGACCACCATCGGTGACGGCGCAGAGACCGAGCGGCCCGAAGACTTGGTGAAGCGCAAGTTCGTCGCGACCGCGCCGAACCAGCTGTGGGTCGCCGATCTGACCTACGTCAGAACACACGCCGGGCGGATCTACGTCGCGTTGGTCCTGAACGTCTACTCGAGGACGATCGTGGGCTGGCAGGTGTCCACGTCACTGCGCACCGATCTGGCGTTGGATGCCCTCGACATGGGCCTGTGGACTCGCCAGCGAGCCGGCCAAGATGTCACCGGTCTGACGCATCACTCGGATCGTTGAGTTCAGCCAGTATCGAGCGATTCGCTACACCGAGCGGCTCGCCGAGGCCGAGGCCGTCGCGTCCGTCGGTTCCAGGGCGATTCCTACGACAACGCGATGGCCGAAGTGCTCAACTCGCTCTTAAGGCAGAGTGCATCCGCAACCCCGTCATGCGACCCAATGGCGGCTGGAAGTCGGTAACCGATGTCGAGATGGCCGTCGTCGAGTACGTCGACTGGTTCAACCACAGTCGCCTTCATGGCGAGATCGGTCTCGTCCAGCCCGCCGAGTTCGAGGCCAGCCACTGGGCCACGAACAACATCACCGACTACGTTGAAACGCCCGTCCCGACCCGAGCGGGGCTGGTTCCAAGTAACCGAGCCTCCACGAAACCCGGGGTGATTCAGTCAGCGGAAGGCAGGCTCTTCCCACCGCAGAGATCCCGGGCGTTTCGAGCTCCGCTGCGGCACGGAACGAAGGTTGTCAACGCCCGCTGGTCCTCCTCGTGCCGCTCTGCATCGCGACCGTGAGCCGACCGGTGAACCGGCTGACAGCGGCCCGCCCGAATGGTAGGCCCTATGCGCCGCGCGGACCGGAGGACATATTTCCAGTGCGCTTTCCTTAGCGCGACCTTGTTTCGATAGGGCGGAGGTAGAAGAGGCAGGTGTCCGGATCGTATTCGCCCACCTCAGCGGTGAAGGAGTACCTCTGTCCGGGCTCAACGTAGTCGGAAACGTCACCGGACAGGTTTAGGTCGAGCACACTTACGTCCGCGAACTTGAAGGCAGGGCCAACGCTCGTCATCGGTCCCTTGTTGCCGGGGCCGACCAGGATGTCGAAGCGGGTGTCGTGGCCATCGACGGGGAGCATGTTGACTATCGAACCGTTGAACTCGACCGCCCGGCCCGCATTGGCGTCGGCGAAGCGGGCAATCGCTTTGTCGCAATAGTCGCCCTTCAACAACGCCGCGAAATCTGGGTTGTTTCGCGGCGTGATCGCCTGGTCAGGGTTGTCTTCGGGCGCCTCAGATGGGCTCGGGGTCCCTGACGACGGAGCGGCCGTGGTTGGTTCCTCAGTGGATTCAGTCTCTGCGTCCCGCTCGACTTGGCTCGTGGCGTCGCCAGCCGTCGTTGGCGACGACGAGCTCGGATCGTCCTCACTCCCCGCCAGCGCGGCCACGGCGAATCCGCCGACGATCACGACAGCGAAGAAGGCGGCGATCACCGCGAGCAGTCGTCTGTCGCCGAACGATATCGGCTTCTTCACGCGCCGGAACCGCAACTCTCGGCGCAAAGAGATGCCCTCGCTCTGAGAGAACAACTCCCACCCCTGAGCTTGCATCTCGGCGATCTTATGCGCCTCGCGCCCGCGAACGACCTTCACGGTCAGCGTCTCGAAGTTCGCCCGCGTTGCGGGCGGAGATGGCGGGGACGGGGCAGGTGGAGGTGACGCCGAAGAAGACGGCGGAGGACCTGGGGGTGGAGGCGGAGGATCTCGCTGAGCGTCAGACGCGGACCCGAAGTCATCACCCGAGGACATGGCGCGAAGGTAGCAGCGAAACCCGGGAGGCTATGCAGAAACGGTCTGTTGCGTCGAGGATGTCGACCTGTGGCGAGGACCGCTCTTCGGGGCTGGTCGGTTGATGCTACGGCCCATCTCCACGACCAGTTGCGTCTTGGTACGCCACGAGCGGGCGAGAGTCCCCCCGTCACCAAGGTGGCCACACTTTCGGGCACATATTCTCGAGAACTACAAGTCACAATGGGCTACGTCACGGACTCCGGGAGCGCTCGTAGCGTTCTTGAAGCCACTGACGGCCACGTAGGGAGAACCACGAGGCTGCATTGAGGTGCTAGTGCCCGTATCAGGGCGTGGGGGTTCAAGTCCCCCCTCGGACACCAGTAGGTAGGACAGCGTTGTGCCCAGGGCGGCTGCCTAGGGCACCTCCACGGCCCACTTGGTGGCCGGGTCCTGCAGCGGCTCGACGGCCGTCCGGGACTCCCGCTTGCGAAAGCCGCTACGACGAGATCGCCTGCTCCAAGGCGGCGGTGCAGAAGGCGGTGAACGCCGCCACCGTGGCCTCGACGTCTGCTCCGAGGTCGTCCACCTGCGCCTCACAGGCCGCCCCGGAGTCCTGTCCTGGCTCGGGTGCCCAACGAAGCACCATATGCAGGTCATCGCTGGCGTCCACGAAGCCCCACGAGTAGCCCGCTGCCTCAAGGTCGGTCAGTGCAGCCAGTCTCGCCTCGACGTCAGCTCTCTCATCAGGTAGCGCGTTGTCCAGGACATCCGCCTCGTACGCCTCGCGCGAGTCCCAGTAGAAGTCAACACCGTTGGTCGCGTCAGCGACCTCGAAGCTGATCCCATCGTTTCCGCTCCAGCCACAGCTCTGCTTGGACTCGAACGTGTAGGGGTCGGGGCCTACGAAGAGCTCCTCATCCGCCGCGCGTGCGATCTCGTCAGCGAGTGGATCGAGGGCCTCGCAGTCGAGAGTTGTGAAGACCGGGGGCCCGGGCGCCGCTTCCGCCCCGGGCGCGGTGGCGGCGGTGGAAGGAACGCCGCTCGTCTTGTCCTGGCTGTTCCCGTCCGCCCCGTCCGAGCCGCCGCTGCCGCAGGCTCCCAGCAGCAGCACCGCAGCAACGGCGGGCGGGGCGAGCAGCGTCGCTCTGAGGTTGGGGCACGACATCGGGGAGTCTCCTTGGTCGGGGCCAGGTCACCGCATAGTTGGTGCGCCGACGAGGCAGGTAGGCGTCGCAGGGCCGACCGCCGGGTGGCGGATCGAGCGCGGTGAGCCGCGTGCAAGCTCGATTCTGTATGCGCCCGAGGCACCGAGGCGGCTGATACGAGACACTCGGGACGAACGTCCTGGTGGCCTTCTCGAGCAAGGGCATGAACTCCCACAGCCGACACCGGGCTATCGCAAGGGAGACCGACGATCCGTCAGCGCCGGTGCGTCCAGAGGCGGTGGGCGTGCAGGGCGACGAGCACGGCCCAGAAGATGGTGATCACGTAGTCGTAGGTGCTGCGGTCGGTGTCGGCGATCCGCACGCCGATCAGCAGCAGCCCGATGGCGACCACGGCGATGGAGACCCAGCGAGCCGCAGGGGACAGCTCCCGCCGGTCGCGACCCTCCCGACCCGGTTGCGTCACGTCGAGTCCTCTCCTCGGGCCTCCGATCGTGCCACCGGGCGGGCCGGTCACCGGCAGTGGGGTCCGGCGAGGAGGGCGGTCGCGGCTCAGCAGCCGGACCGGATCTCCGCCTGGCACCGGTCTGCGCCTGGCCCGCCCTCGGCACGGTCACGGCCGGAGTCACCGGCGAGGCGGTCGTCTCCGGCGCGTCCGACGATTCGGTCGTTGCCGGCGTTGCCACTGAGCTGATTGGCCGCCGCGTCGCCAGCGAGCACGTCGGCGTACCGGGTGCCGGTCGCCCGGCCGACGAGGAGCATCGTGATCCGGCTGTCGCCCCACGCTGCGAAGCCGTGGTCGAGGTACGCCTTCACGCTGGTGCCGACGTGGGCGAGGTTGACCCGATTGGTGCCGGAGCCGCCGTGCACGTCACCGCGAAGCCCGTCGTCGCCGGGAATCCAGGAGGGGTAGAAGGTGTCGTTGCCGCTGCCGCCGCGAACGGTGACTTCCGACGCGAAGTAGATCCGGTCGTGGCCGGTGCCGAGCTCAACCTCCGGATCACCGTCCACGCCTGGTTCCGCAGCTGCGCGGGCAACGGTGACCTCGTCGTTCCCCTCGCCCATGTCGATCTCGTGTGGACCGTCGGCCTCGATCCGGAGCCGGTCGTCACCGCCGCCCATATCCGCTGTGCTGCCGGGCCCGTGGACGTAGAGGAACTCTGGCCCGGGCCCGCCGACGAACTCGCTGTCGCGCTCGACGAGGAAGGAGCGGAAGTCCCCGACCCAGCGGATGTCGGTGCCGACCCCGGTGATGGTGCGGTTCGGCACGGAGATCCGGACGGGCGATGGGGCGTGACTCGCCGACTCGCGCTGCTGCCAGACGGAGTTCTCGCCGCCCACGTCCCGCAACGTGTCGACGCCTCCAGACGAGTCGGGGTAGTGGTCGAATCGCTCGTAGCCGGCGCTGCCGACGAGCGTGTCACTGCCAGGGCCGCCCTCGAGTACGAAGGTCACCGGGTAGAACGCCGGGTCCGTGTCGTCGCCCGGCACCGGAGCCACGTCGCTCGAACAGATGGTGTCGTCGCCGGCCCGGCCAGTGACGCGGATGTCTCCGAACCCGCCCTGGTCGCTGCCCGCCCGGCTGACCTCCGAGACGATGACGTCGTCCCCATCGGTGCCGTCGACCTGCCAGCCCGATGACCGGTCGTCCCAATAGGTGTCGATGTTGGCGTTGGTGAGCACGATGGTGGCGGGCTTTCCGTCACACGTCGGGGGCGCGGCAGCCGTGCGGCCCACCGATGGGGGTACGGCGAGAGCGGTCAGCCCGATCGCCGCAGCGGCGGTCAGGGGGATGCGCGCGTGCCACTTCTGCGTCCTGTCCACCTTCCTCGTCCCTCTTCCTCGTCGAGGCTACCTCTGCCCGCGGGTCGAACCGGGGGAATGGCTGTCGCCAGCGTCGAGTCGGCGGGGCAGGCGGTGCTCGACCCGGGCGCCGGCTTTCCTTGTGGGTCGTTCGCTCAGAATGCGTGCACGCGGGGCCGCGTGGGTGCACGATGGGGCCATGGACGAGTGGACAGACCTCGACTGGGCTTACTCCGGGATCTTCGGCGAGGACCCCGACCTCAGCCCCTCCGACGACCTGGCGGTGCTCCTGGACTACCACGAGGGAAGCGCCGACCGCTGATGCTCGCGTGAGCACCCGTGTCCTGGTCGTCGGCCTGGGCACCATCGCCCGCACCCATCTGACGGTGCTCGCCGGACGCCACGACACCGTCGTCGTGGGCGGCGTCGAGCCGCGCGGCGGAGCGGATCACCCGTTCCCCGTCTGGCCGTCGTACGACGCCGCGCTGGCCGCGCGCGTCGAGCACGACCTCGTGGTGGTGGCCACCCCGACCGACACGCACCCGGGCCTGGTCCGTGAGGTCCTGGCCGGCAGCGAGGCGCGCGTGCTGTGCGAGAAGCCGCTCGCCCGGGACCTGACCGCGATCCGAGCCCTGGAGGACGCCGATCCCACGCTCCGGCGGCGGCTGTCGGTCGCGCACCACTTCGCCTTCTCGCCCGAGGTGACCTGGGCGCGCGACCAGGCGGCCGCCCGCCCTGACTGGGGGCCGCCGGAGCGGATCCTCTCGGTGTTCAACGACCCCTACGCCGGGAAGGACCCCGGCCAGCTCGCCAGCTATGTCTCGCCCTGGGTCGACTCCGGGCCCAACCAGCTGAGCCTGCTCGCCGGGTTCACGGTGGGATGGGAGGTGGTCGACGCGTCACACGAGCCGTTCCGCTCGCTCACCACCCTCGCCCACGACGGCGGGACGAGCCTGCTCGTGGCCAACTGGCTGGCCGGCGACAGCAGCAAGCAGACGGTGCTGGACTTCCGCGGCGGGCGGGTGCAGTTGCGGATGGACCACACCTCCATGACCGGGCTGCTGGTCGAGGACGGCCGGGTGCGGGCGCACGCGGGCTACACCGGCACCCTCAGCCGCAAGGACGCCCACTACGCCGGGCTCTACGACGTGCTGCTGACCGACCCTGCCGACCCGCGGCTCGGGATCGACCTCGCCGCCGACATCGCCCGGCTGCTCGCCGTCGCGACCGACCTCGGCGCAGCCGGAGCCGGCGCGGGGGCGGAGCCGGCCGTCTCGTGGCGCGACGTCAGCGACGGGCCGCTCGCGGCGTCCGGCCGGTCCACCGGCGGTGGGCGACCGTGAAGCTCGTCGCCTCTGCGTAGCCGAGCCGGCGGGCGACCTCCTCGACCGGCAGGGCCGGATCGGCCAGGAGGTCCTCGGCGATCGTGCTGCGGACGTCGTCCAGGAGCGCGCGGTAGCTGGTGCGCGCCTCGCCGAGACGGCGGCGCAGCGAGCGCTCGCTCAGGCCGAGCGCGGTCGCGACCTCCGACATCGGTGCACCGTCCTCCAGCCGCTGGGCGATCAGCACCCGGGTCTGCTGCGCGATGCCGCCGCGGTGCCGCCGTGGCGAGACGACGTCGCGGCACAGCTCCTCGGCCATGGCGCAGGCGTGCGGGTTGGCCTGGGGGAGGGGCTCCCGCAACCACGCCGCGTCGAAGCGCAGCACCGCGCCGTGACCGCCCTCCTCCCAGACGGGGACGGCGCCGAACGCGGCGCGGTAGTCCGCCGGCGGCGCGGGGGAGAAGGGCAGCGCCACCGACCGCAGGCGCGGCCGACCTCCGGCGATCTCGCGGAGCACCGTCCAGATCGCGGCGAGGTCCCGCTCGACCAGGAATCGCCGGACGTCCGACGGCACCCCGCGGTCGTCCACACCGACGACCACCTCGTCGCCCTCGACGCGGGCGGAGGGGATGGTGAAGGTGAAGCTCAGGTCGATGAACCGGAGTGCGAGGTTGGCGGCGTCGCCCAGGGTGGGGCTGCTGAGCAGCGCGAAGCCCAGCGGCCCGAAGGTGGAGGCGTGGTAGCGGGCTCCGACCCGCACCCCGGTCGCGCCCGGCGTAGCCGCCAGGAGGTTGCGGATCACCCGGAGCTCCTGCTCCGCCGTGACCTCCCGCTGGTGGGCGGCGAGGTCGCGCGCGGTGAGCCCGGAGCCGGCGAGCAGCCGCGCCGCCGGGACGCCGCGCTCCTCGCCCTCGGCCACGAGCAGGGCGGTGCCCGCGACGCTGCGCGGGAAGGTCCAGGTCCGGGTCGCCGGCGGCTCGAACGACAGCATGGCCGGAATTATGGATCGCCTGTCCGCCCGTCGCTGGATCCTGGGGCACTGCGGTCCCTAGCGTGGCGCCATGACGGACGACAGGTTGCCCTCGGTCATCGTGGTCGGCGCCGGGTTCGGTGGCCTGGGCGTGGCCCACCACCTCCGCGAGGCCGGCATCACCGACATCACCATCCTCGAGCGCGCCGAGGACGTGGGCGGCGTGTGGCGCGACAACGTCTACCCCGGCGCGGCGTGCGACGTGCCGTCCTCCCTCTACTCGTGGTCGTTCGCCGCCAAGCACGACTGGTCGCACCGCTACGCGCGCCAGCCGGAGATCCTCGACTACATCCGCTCCGAGGCGCAGCGGCAGGGGCTGCGCGACCTGGTCCGCACCGGTGCAGAGGTCGAGCGGGCCGACTGGGACGGCGACACCCTGCAGTGGCGGGTGCGGCTGACCACGGGCGAGGAGCTCGTCGGCGACGTCCTGGTGTCCGCGGTCGGCCAGCTGTCGCGGCCCTCGGTGCCCGCGATCCCGGGTCTCGCGTCGTTCGCCGGCCCGAGCTTCCACTCCGCGACCTGGGACCACGACGTGGACCTGCGCGGCCGGCGGGTCGGCGTGATCGGGACCGGCGCGAGCGCCATCCAGTTCGTGCCGGCGATCGTCGACGACGTGGCTGCCCTCAGCGTGTTCCAGCGCTCGGCGCCGTACGTCGTGCCGAAGGCCGACCGGACCTACGCCGACTGGCAGAAGCGGCTCTTCGAGCGGGTCCCGCGCATCCACGGCGTCGTCCGTCGCGGTGTGTTCCAGCTGACCGAGCAGCTCAACAAGGCCCTGGACTCCGACGGCCGGCTGACCGATGTCCTCCACCGGGCCTGGCGACTGCACCTCCGCCACCAGGTCAAGGACGCCTCGCTCCGGGAGAAGCTGGTGCCTGACTACCCGATCGGGTGCAAGCGCCTGCTCTTCTCCAACGACTGGTACCCGGCACTGACCCGTGACCACGTCGACGTGGTCACCGACCGGATCGCCGCCGTCGAGCCCGGTGGCGTCCGTACCGCCGACGGCCGGCTGCACGAGCTCGACGTGCTGATCCTCGGCACCGGCTTCGCGGCGACCGAGTTCCTCGCCCCGATGCAGGTCCATGGCACGGACGGCCGGTCGCTCGGCGAAGCCTGGCACGACGGCGCCCGAGCCCACCTCGGCATCAGCGTGCCGGGCTTCCCCAACTTCTTCATCGTCTACGGCCCCAACACCAACCTGGGCGGCTCCTCGATCATCGGGATGCTGGAGGCACAGGCCGGCTACATCGTCGGGGCCGTCACCGAGATGGGGGCGCGGCGTGCGCCGCTCGACCTGCGCGAGGAGGTGCTCGACGCCTTCGACCGCGAGGTGCAGGACCGGTTGGCCCACAGCGTCTGGAACGGCTGCTCCAGCTGGTACCGCGAGCCGAGCGGCCGGATCACCACGAACTGGCCCGGGACGGTGACGGAGTACCAGCAGCGGACCGCGCGGTTCGACGGCCGTGACTACCGCGCAGTGCCTGCCGTCACCATCTCGTCCCCTCCGGACTGACGACCCGTCCCGGGACCAAGGTCACCAGTCCCGGCCGCCCGCTACGGCCCGCGGCGCCGGTGCCGATGCGCCCGGTGGGACGAAGGGCCCAGCGAGGGCCCAGGGAATGGGAGTGACCATGCGTGCGTCGTCGATCAGACCGACCGGGGTCGAGAAGACCTTCCGGCCGGACCAGATCATCGTGTCGAAGACCGACCTCCAGGGACGGCTGACCTACGTCAACAGCCTGTTCGTGGAGATCAGCGGCTATGCCGAGGAGGATCTGCTCGGTCAGCCGCACAACGTGATCCGGCACCCGGACATGCCACGGTCGGTCTTCCGGCTGCTGTGGGACCGCATCTCCGCCGGTCGCGAGATCTTCGCCTACGTCGTGAACCTCAGCGCCGACGGCGGCCACTACTGGGTGCTCGCCCACGTCACACCCACCTTCGACGCGACCGGCGCCATCGTGGGCTACCACTCGAACCGTCGTACGGCGGACCGCGCGTCGGTCGCCTCGATCCGGAGCCTCTACGCGCGGCTGAGCGCCGAGGAGCGTCGCCACCCCGGCGCGCGCGAGGCGACCGCCGCCGGGGCGGCCCTGCTGGAGCGGGAGCTCGCCGAGGCCGGCACGACCTACGACGAGTTCGTCTGGGCGCTGTCGCAGGAGGTGGCCGCATGACCGCCGTGATCGACGCCCGGGTCCTCGAGCCGGCGCCGGAGGACGACGTCCACGCGGAGCTGGCGCGCTACCGCGCGGCGCTGCGCGCCGTCACCGAGCTGTGCCGGGCGGCCGGTGCCGGGGACCTCGAGCCGCGGCTGCCCGTCGTGGGGGACGACCCGGACCTCGTCGCGGTCCGAGAGGCGCTCAACGGCTTGCTCGACCGCACGGACGCCTACGTGCGCGAGTCCTCGGCGTCGCTCGAGTTCGCCAGCGAGGCCAAGTTCTACCGCCGGTTCCTCGTCCGCGGGATGCTCGGCTCCTTCCGGGCAGGCGCCCGGACCATCAACTCCGCCATCGGCGCGATGGCCGAGACCCACGAGCAGCTCGCCGAGCAGGAGACGCGCCGCAAGGAGCTCGCCGACGCCTTCGAGACAGCCGTGCTCGGGCTCTCCGACCAGGTGGCTGCCGCGTCGGCGGAGATGGAGGCGTCCTCGCGCAGCCTCGCCGCGACGGCCGAGGGCACCGCCGACCGCACCGCGCAGGTCACCGACAACGCGCAGACCGCGTCGCAGGCCGTCACGGTCGCCGCGGCCGCCGTGGAGCAGCTGGTGAGCACGGTGCGGTCGATCGAGGAGCAGACCGACCAGTCCAATCAGGCGGGCATGCGGGCGGTGCAGGAGGCCGACGAGGTGCGGTCGACCGTGCAGAGCCTCGCGTCGGCGTCGCAGGAGATCGGCGAGGTCGTCGGCATGATCAGTCAGGTCGCCAGCCAGACCCGCCTGCTCGCGCTGAACGCGACGATCGAGGCTGCTCGGGCCGGGGAGTCCGGCAAGGGCTTCGCGGTGGTCGCGTCCGAGGTGAAGACCCTCGCGTCCGAGACCGCCGACGCGACCAGCCGCATCGAGCAGCAGGTCAACGCCATCCAGGCCGCGACGGGCGCCGCGGTCGACGCGATCGAGACGATCGCCGCCGCGGTCCGCGGGATGGGGGAGAACGTCGGGGCCATCGCCGGCGCCGTCGGCGAGCAGCGGCAGGCCGCGGCGGAGCTCAGCCGCACGACCACCGAGGCGGCGAGCGCGGTCGCCGGCGTCACCGGCGACATGGGCGCCATCGGCGACTCGACGGCAGCCACCAGCACCGGTGCCACCGAGATGACCGGCGCCTCGCTGGAGCTCTCGCGGCTCTCCGCCGACCTCCGGGTCCACGTCGCCGGCTTCCTGGAGCAGATCCGCTGACGACCACCCGGTGACGCGCCCGGCCGCCGGTGTGGCCGGGCGTGCGACCATGGCCGCATGGACGCTCAGCCGCAGCCAGGCGCCCCCGACGTGGCGGGCGAGGTCGTCGAGATCTGCCGCGAGCTGATCCGGATCGACACCTCCAACTACGGCAACGACGACGGGCCGGGGGAGCGCAAGGCGGCCGAGTACGTCGCCGGGCTGCTCGACGAGGTCGGCATCGCCGCCGAGGTGGTGGAGACGGCGCCCGGGCGAGCGAACGTGCTCGCCCGCTGGGGCGGAGCCGGCTCCGGCCCGTCCGGCCCGCGGAGCGACGCGCTGCTGCTGCACGGCCACCTCGACGTCGTACCCGCCGCTGCCGAGGACTGGCAGGTGCACCCGTTCAGCGGCGAGGTCCAGGACGGCTACGTCTGGGGGCGAGGGGCGGTCGACATGAAGGACTTCGACGCGATGCTGCTGTCGACCGTCCGTGCCCGGCAGCGGGAGGGCCGGGTCCCCGAGCGCCCGGTGGTGCTCTGCTTCACCGCCGACGAGGAGGCCGGCGGGCACCAGGGGGCCGAGGTCCTGATGCGCGACCACCGGGAGTGGTTCGACGGGTGCACCGAGGCGGTCGGCGAGGTCGGCGGCTTCAGCACCACGATCCGCGGCCGGCGGCTGTACCTCATCGAGGCCGCCGAGAAGGGCATGGCCTGGATGCGCCTGACCGCGCGCGGCCGCGCCGGCCACGGCTCCATGGTCAACGACGACAACGCCGTGACCCGGCTCGCCGCCGCCGTCGCCCGGATCGGCGCCCACGAGTGGCCGGTGCGGCTGACCCCGACGATGCGGACCCTGCTGGCCGCCGTCGGCGACCTCGCCGGGACCGAGCCGACCCCGGACAACGCCCTCGACCTGGTGCAGGAGTTCGGCGGCGCCGCGCGGATGCTGGGCGCGGTGCTGCGCAACTCGACGAACCCGACGATGCTCGACGCCGGCTACAAGGTCAACGTCGTGCCCACCGAGGCCTCCGCCCACGTCGACGGCCGCTTCCTGCCCGGCTACGAGGACGAGTTCTTCCAGACCCTCGCCGAGCTCACCGGCGAGGGCATCGACATCGACTTCGTCTCCAACCAGCCGCCCTGGGAGACGCCGTACGACGGTCCGCTGGTCGACGCGATGACCAGGAGCCTGCTGGCGGAGGATCCCGACGCCGTCGTGGCGCCGTACCTGATGAGCGGCGGCACCGACGCCAAGCACTTCAACAGGCTGGGGCTCCGGGCCTACGGGTTCGCCCCGCTGCGGCTGCCGGAGGACCTCGACTTCACCGCGCTCTTCCACGGCGTCGACGAGCGGGTGCCGGTCGACGCGCTGCAGTTCGGCACGCGCGTGCTCGACCGGTTCCTCGACCAGGTCTGAGAGCCCTCAGGCCGTCCGCACGACCCGGATGATCTTGCGGCGCAGCACCACGCGGCGCTTGCCGTCCGGACCGATCCGCACCCGGTCGAGCTCCCAGCCGCCGTGCTCGGCCCGCTCGACGAGGAGCTTGGTCACCATGTTGCGGGAGAACTCGCGCTCGAAGGTGACCTGGTCGAACTCCCACTCCACGCCGCGGCCCAGGCCCCGCATCAGCCCGGGGCGCAGGTGCGACCTGCTCATCGGACACCGCCGGAGACGTCGTCGAGCGCGGCCCGGATCTCCGCGGGCAGCTCCTTGGCGTCCAGCCCGAGGACGGCCTTGAGCTGCGCGGTCGTGCGCGCGCCCACGATGGGCGCCGTGACGCCCGGACTGTCGCGCACCCACGCGAGCGCCACCTCGGTCGGCGTCCAGCCGAGACCGTCGGCCGCCCGGACCACCGCCTCCACGACGCCCCGGCTGCGGTCGTCGAGGTAGGCCTCCACCGTGGCCGACCGCTCCGACGCGCCGCGGGAGTCCGACGGGATGCCGTTGCGGTACTTGCCGGTCAGCACCCCCTTGCCGAGCGGGGAGTAGGCCAATACCCCCACGCCGCACGCCTGCGCCGCGGGGAGCACCTCCTCCTCGATGTCCCGGTTGACCAGGGAGTACTCCACCTGGGTGCTCGCGATCGTCGCCCGGCCCGGCACGGCCCGCTGCCACGTCGCCGCCTGGGCGGTCTGCCACCCGGCGTAGTTCGAGATGCCGACGTAGGCCGCGCGCCCGCTGCTGACGGCCACGTCGAGGGCCGAGAGGGTCTCCTCGAGCGGCGTGGCGTCGTCCCACACGTGCACCTGCCAGAGGTCGACGTGGTCCACGCCGAGACGCCGGAGCGAGCGGTCGAGGCTGGCGAGGAGGTTGCCGCGCGAGGCGTCGTACGACCAGCTGCCGCGGCGCTCGCCGAAGCCCGCCTTCGTCGCCAGCACCACGTCGTCGCGCCGGACGACGTCGCCGAGGAGCCGGCCGAGCAGCTCCTCCGATGCCCCACCGCCGTAGGCGTGGGCGGTGTCGAGCAGGGTGCCTCCCGCGTCGACGAACGCGACGAGCTGGTCGCGGGCCTCGTGCTCGTCGGTCGTGGCGCCCCACGTCATCAGTCCGAGGCCGAGGCGCGACACCTTCAGCCCTGAGGCACCGACCGACCGCTCCTGCATGCGCCACAAGGTATCCGGCCGCCGACGGGTCGCGTGCCCGGGCACGCCGGGGCGGCCCTAGGATCCACCCTCGTGGCGGACTTCCTGCAGGCCGTGTTCCTCGGCATCCTCCAGGGGCTCACCGAGTTCCTGCCGATCTCGAGCAGCGCCCACCTGCGGATCTTCCCCGAGCTGTTCGGCTGGGGCGACCCCGGCGCGGCGTTCACCGCCGTGATCCAGATCGGCACCGAGCTCGCCGTGCTGCTCTACTTCCGCAAGGACATCTGGCGGATCGCCTCCACCTGGACCCGCTCCCTGGTGAAGCCGGAGTACCGCGGCCACGTCGACGCCCGGCTCGGCTGGTACGTCATCGTGGGCTCGCTGCCCATCGTGATCCTCGGCGTCCTGCTCAAGGACGTCATCGAGAGCGACTTCCGCAACCTGTGGATCATCGGTGTGACCCTGATCGTGCTCGGCGTCGTGCTCGGGATCGCCGACCGGCGCGGGCGCAACGACCGCCAGATCAAGCAGCTGACCCTGCGGCACGCGCTCCTCATGGGCGGCGCCCAGGCGATGGCGCTGGTCCCCGGCGTCTCCCGCTCCGGCGCCACCCTCTCGATGGGCCGGATCCTGGGCTACGACCGGGAGGCCGCCACCCGGTTCGCGTTCCTGCTCGCCATCCCCGCCGTGGTCGGGGCCGGGATCTTCGAGCTGCAGGAGATACCGCACGGCGGCAACGACTACGGGTGGGGCCCGACGATCACGGCCACCGTGGTCTCGTTCGTCGTCGGGTACGCCGCCATCGCGTGGCTGCTGCGCTACGTGACCACGCACTCCTACGCGCCGTTCGTCATCTACCGGGTGCTGCTCGGCTCCGGGGTCTTGGTGCTGCTGGGCCTCGGCGTCCTGAGCTCGTGACCGGCTCTGATCGGCTCTCGGCCGGTCGCGGCTAGAGCCAGCCGGAGCGCTTGAAGAACCAGAGCAGGGCACCGCAGCTGGCGAGCATCAGCAGCATCGCGAACGGGTAGCCGAGGGTCCAGTGCAGCTCGGGCATGTGGTCGAAGTTCATGCCGTAGATCCCGGCGACCAGGGTGGGCACCGCCGCGAGCCCGATCCCGGCGGAGATCTTCCGCATGTCGTCGTTCTGCTGGACGGCCACCCGTGCCAGGTGCGCCTCGAAGGCGGTCGACAGCAGGCCGTCGAGCGAGTCGATCTCCTCCGCGGCCTGCTGGAGGTGGTCGCTGACGTCGCGGAAGAAGGGGGCCGACTCCTCCGCCACGAGGTGCACCACCCCGACGGCGAAGCGACGCATCGGGTCACGCAGCGGCAGCACCGCCCGGCGGACCTCCGCGAGCTCGCGCTTCAGGGTGTAGATCCGGTCGGCGTCGTTGGTCCGCTGGTCGGAGAAGACCGAGGTCTCGACCTCGTCGACGTCGACCTGGAGCTCGGCCACGACCGCGGTGTAGCCGTCCACCACGGCGTCGCAGACGGCGTACACCACCGCCGACGGCCCGTGGTCGAGCACGGCCTGCTGGCCCTCCAGTGCGTGGCGGGCGTCCCGCAGCGACGACCCCTGGCCGTGGCGGACGGTGATGACGAAGTCGGGACCGATGAACAGGTTGATCTCGCCGGTCTCGACGGCGTCCTCCGCGTCGACGTACCAGAGGGTCTTGAGGACGAGGAACAGGCTGTCGTCGTACTGCTCCAGCTTGGGGCGCTGGTGCGCGACCACCGCGTCCTCGACCGCGAGCGGGTGCAGCCCGAACGCCGCCGCGACCTCGTCGAGCTCCGCCTGGTCGGGCTCGTGGAGCCCCACCCAGACGAAGTCGTTGCCGTGGCTGGCCGCCTCCCGCATCGCGACGAAGTCATGGTCGCGGTGCCCTCCGGGGAGCCGGCGGCCGTCGCGGTACACCGCGCTGTCGACGATCACGGCCCGACGGTAGATCGGCGGCAGCCGTCCGCCCACTAGGCTCGCCGCCATGGCCACCCTGCTCCTGCTCCGGCACGGTCGCACCACGGCCAACGCCTCGGGCATCCTCGCCGGACGGCTCGCCGGCGTGCGGCTCGACGAGCGGGGCACGGAGCAGGCCGACCGGGCGGGGGCGCGGATCGCCGCGGTCCCGATCGCAGCCCTGGTGACCAGCCCGCAGGAGCGCTGCCGGCAGACGGCCAGGGCGGTGGGACGTGCACAGCAGGCCGCGGGCCACCCGGTGACCACCGCGACCGCGGACAAGGCGCTGGCCGAGTGCGACTACGGCGAATGGCAGGGGCGCCCCATCCGGGAGCTGGCCAAGGAGAAGCTGTGGCGAGTGGTGCAGCAGCAGCCCTCCGCGGCCGCCTTCCCGGGCGGCGAGTCGCTCGTCGCCATGCAGCACCGCGCCGTCGCCGCCGTCCGGCGCCTGGATGCAGGCGTCGAGGCCGAGCACGGCCCGGACGCGGTCTGGGTGGCCGTCAGCCACGGCGACATCATCAAGTCACTCCTGGCCGACGCTCTCGGGCTGCACCTCGACCTGTTCCAGAGGATCCACGTCGACCCGGCCTCCATCTCCGTGGTCCGCTACGCCCCGGACCGGCCCTACGTGCTGGCCAGCAACACCCACGACGGGGACCTGTCGTGGCTGGCGCCCCGGCCCGGGAAGCGGTCGCGGCGACGTACGTCCGGCGCGGTGGTCGGCGGTGGCGCCGGTCCCGGTGGTGCCGCCTCCTAGGCTGTGGTCATGCCCATCGTGCACGGATTCGACCCGCCCGAGCGCTTCGTCGCCGGCACCGTCGGCGAGCCGGGCGACCGCACCTTCTTCCTCCAGGCCCGCGACGGCGCACGCGTGGTGTCGGTGGCGCTGGAGAAGCAACAGGTCGCCGCGCTCGCCCAGCGGATCGACGAGCTGCTCGACGAGGTGATGGCCGACGGGTCGACGGAGGCGGTGGTGCCGGCCGTGGCGCCACTCGACCTGCAGGACGACGAACCGCTCGACCAGCCGATCGAGGAGGAGTTCCGGGCGGGCACCATGACGCTGTCCTGGGACCCCGAGGACGAGCGGGTCGTGATCGAGGTCTTCCCCGTGGGGGAGGAGCCGGTCGAGCTCGGTGCGGAGGAGGAGCCGGCGGAGGTGCTCCTCGTGCGGCTCGAGCCCGGCTACGCCCGTTCCTTCGTGCAGCGGTCGGAGTCGGTCATCGGCGCCGGTCGCCCGCCGTGCCCGTTCTGCGGCCAGCCGATCGACCCCGAGGGCCACCTCTGCGTTCGGGCCAACGGCTTCCGGCGTCGCGACCCGTGAGCGGGGCGGCGGGGGACCCGTGGCCGCGCTGACCCTGAAGGGCCGGATCATGCCGGCCTCCAACGCCACCTTCCTCGGCGAGCTCGAGGGCCGCGAGGTGGTCTACAAGCCGGTCGCCGGTGAGCGCCCGCTGTGGGACTTCCCGGACGGCACGCTCGCCGACCGGGAGGTGGCGGCCTACCTGGTCGCGGTGGCCACCGGGTGGGACCTGGTCCCGCGCACCTGGTGGGGTGAGGGGCCGCACGGCCCCGGCATGCTCCAGGAGTGGCAGCAGGTCGACCCCGACCAGGACGCCGTGACCCTGCTGCCCGCCGGCACCTCGCCGGAGGGCTGGCTCGAGGTGGTGGAGGGCATCGACGACCGGGACCGTCCCGTGGTCCTGGTGCACGAGGACACTCGGGAGCTCCGCCGGCTCGCGGTCTACGACGTCCTCGTCAACAACGCCGACCGCAAGGGCGGGCACGTCCTCGCCATGCCGGGCGGGCACCGGTACGGCGTCGACCACGGCGTCACCCTGCACCACGAGCCCAAGCTGCGCACCGTGCTCTGGGGCTGGGCCGGCACGCCGCTGACGTCAGAGGAGACCGCGGTGGTGGGTTCGGTGCTGGCCGACCTGCGGGGCGAGCTCGGCGACCAGCTGACGGTGCACCTCACCGACCTCGAGGTCGGCGCGCTCGAGCGCCGTGCGGAGCGGCTGCTCGAGGCGGGACGGCTCCCGGGCCCCAGCGGTGACTGGCCGCCCATTCCCTGGCCGCCGTTCTGATCCCGCCGCCGCGAGCAGCCCCGCGGACCGCCGCGAGGGACGGCTCGGGCCAGGAACTACGATCGGCCCATGCGCGCATGGAACGCACCGGACGTCCCGGTGCTGCCGGTCACCGGCCCGCCCGTCGTCCTCCACGACACCGCCTCCGGCGGCACGACCCAGACGCGCCCCGACGGCCCGGCACGGCTCTACGTCTGCGGCATCACGCCGTACGACGCGACGCACATCGGCCACGCCAACACCTACCTGGCGTTCGACCTCCTGGTCCGCGCCTGGCGCTCGGCGGGCCACGACGTCCGCTACGTGCAGAACGTCACCGACGTCGACGACCCGCTGCTCGAGCGGGCGACCAAGGTCGGCGTCGACTGGGTCGAGCTGGCCGAGCGGGAGACCGAGCTGTTCCGCAAGGACATGGAGGCGCTGCGCGTGCTGCCGCCCGCCGAGCTGGTCGGCGCGGTCGAGTCGATCCCGCTGGTGATCGCGCTGATCGAGGAGCTGGAGGCCACCGGCTCCCTCTACCGGGTCGAGGACGACCTCTACTTCTCGGTGACCGCGGACCCGGCGTTCGGCCGCGAGTCCGGCTACGACCGGGAGACGATGCTCCGGCTGTTCGCCGAGCGCGGCGGCGATCCCGACCGGCCCGGCAAGAAGGATCCGCTCGACTGCGTCGTCTGGCGCGGTGAGCGCGACGGCGAGCCGTCGTGGGAGAGCCCCTTCGGCCGGGGCCGACCCGGGTGGCACATCGAGTGCGCCGCGATCGCGCGCAGCCACCTCGGCACCCCCTTCGACGTGCAGGGCGGCGGCAGCGACCTGGTGTTCCCGCACCACGAGATGTGCGCCGGTCACGTCCAGGTCGCCACGGGGGAGCCGTTCGCCCGCAGCTACACGCACGCCGGGATGGTGGCCTACGACGGCGAGAAGATGTCGAAGTCCCTGGGCAACCTGGTCTTCGTCTCCGCGCTGCGCAACAGCGACATCGACCCGATGGCCATCCGCCTCGCCCTGCTCCGCCACCACTATCGGGCCGACTGGGAGTGGACCGACACCCAGCTGTGGCAGGCCGTCGACGACCTGGCCGACTGGAGGCGCGCCCTCGCGCTCGGGGCAGGCGCCCCGTCCGGGCCCGTCGTCGACGAGGTCCTCGCCGCACTGGCCGACGACCTCGACGCGCCGCGCGCCACCGCCGCGGTCGACGCCTGGGTGCGAGCGACCCTCGGCACCGAGGGGCTGGCCGACACCAGTGACCCGGACGCCGCGGCGACGCTGCTCCCCGTGCTGGACTCCGCGCTCGGGCTCGCCGTCTAGGTGTGCTGTCCGGGGACGGTCACCCGTCCTCGTTGCGGCGCTTGAGATAGCGCTCGAACTCGCGGGCGATCGCTTCGCCCGACGCCTCGGGCAGCTCGGTCGTGTCGCGCGACTCCTCCAGCTCCCGGACGTACTCGGCGATGTCCTCGTCCTCGGCGGCGAGCTCGTCGACCCCGCGCTCCCACGCCCGCGCCTCCTCGGGCAGGTCGCCGAGCGGCAGCGCCGACTCGAGCAGCTCCTCCAGGCGGCCGAGGAGCGCGAGGGTGGCCTTCGGGCACGGCGGCTGTGCCACGTAGTGCGGCACGGCCGCCCAGTAGGACACCGCCGGCATGTCGAGCTTCACGCAGGCGTCCTGCAGGACGCCCACGATGCCCGTGGGGCCCTCGTAGGTCGACTGCTCCAGGGACAGGCGCTCGAGGAGCTCGGGCTCGGTGGCCGATCCCGAGACCGGGATCGGCCGGGTGTGCGGGCTGTCGGACAGCAGCGCCCCCAGCGTCACGAGGAGCTCTCCGCCCAGGTCGTCGACGGTCGCCAGCAGCTCGGCGGTGAACTGCCGCCAGCGCATGTTGGGCTCGATGCCACGGATCAGGATCACGTCGCGGTCGAGCTCCGGGGGAGCGGCCACGGCCACGTGCGTGCTGGGCCAGGTCAGCTTGCGGAAGCCGTGGTCGTCGATGCCGACGCTGGGCCGGTTGACCTGGAAGTCGTAGAAGTCCTCGGGATCCATCGCGGCGACGACCTTGGCGTCCCAGGCCTTCATCAGGTGGTCGATCACGGCGGTCGCCGACTCCGCGGCGTCGTTCCAGCCCTCGAACGCGGCGAGCACCACGGGCCGGACCAGCTCGGGGACCGTCTCGATCTCCATCACGATGCTGAGCCTAGTGGCCTGGTCCGAGTAGGATCGGTCGCAGCCGAGAGGCGTTGCAACGGAGGAGCCCAGAGGGGGCCCTCCGCCACGCTCGGCCGGACCACCAAGGGCGCCTTCCGTGACGGAAGGATGTGACATGGCTCAGGACAAGCCCGACACCAGGCACTGGCAGCCCGACGCCACCGAGGAGCTCACGGCGCTCCTGCGCGAGCGGATCGTCATCCTCGACGGCGCCATGGGCACCGCCATCCAGCGCGACCGGCCCGACGAGGCCGGCTACCGCGGCGAGCGCTTCGCCGACTGGCCCTCGGAGCTGCAGGGCAACAACGACCTGCTCTCCATCACCCAGCCGGGGATCATCGCGGGCATCCACCGCGAGTACCTCGAGGCCGGCGCCGACGTCATCGAGACCAACACGTTCAACTCCAACGCCATCTCGCTCGCCGACTACGGCATGGAGGAGCTCTCCTACGAGCTCAACGTCGAGTCGGCCCGGCTGGCCCGCCGGGTCGTCGACGAGGTCAGCGCCGCCTCCGGCCGCAAGCGCTACGTCGCGGGCGCGCTCGGCCCCACCACCCGCACCGCGTCGATCAGCCCCGACGTCAACGACCCCGCCGCGCGCAACGTCTCCTACGACGACCTCGTCGACGCCTACCTCACCGCAGCCCGTGGCCTGGTCGACGGCGGCAGCGACCTGCTCTTCATCGAGACCATCTTCGACACGCTCAACGCCAAGGCCGCGATCTTCGCGGTCCAGTGCCTGTTCGAGGAGGCGGGCCGTCGCTGGCCCGTCGTGATCTCCGGAACCATCACCGACGCGTCCGGCCGGACGCTGTCCGGCCAGGTGACCGAGGCGTTCTGGGACTCCGTCCGGCACGCCGAGCCGCTGGCCGTGGGCCTCAACTGCGCCCTCGGTGCCAAGGAGATGCGGCCCTACATCGCCGAGCTCTCCCGGCTCGCCGACTCCTTCGTCTCCGCCTATCCCAACGCCGGACTCCCCAACGCCTTCGGCGAGTACGACGAGGCGCCCGCCGACACCGCCGCGGTGCTCGTGGAGTTCGCCGAGTCGGGCTACGTCAACATGGTCGGCGGCTGCTGCGGCACCACGCCCGACCACATCGGCGAGATCGCCCGGGTGATGGAGGGACGCGCCGGGCGCGAGCCCGTCGACGTACGGCCGGCGCTGCGGCTCTCCGGGCTGGAGCCGTTCACCGTCACCGACGACAGCCTCTTCGTCAACGTCGGCGAGCGCACCAACATCACCGGGTCGGCCAGGTTCCGCAACCTGATCAAGGACGGCGACTACGACACCGCCCTCTCGGTGGCCGCTCAGCAGGTCGAGGCCGGCGCGCAGGTGATCGACGTCAACATGGACGAGGGCATGATCGACGGCGTCGCCGCGATGGACCGGTTCCTCAAGCTGGTCGCCAGCGAGCCGGACATCAGCCGGGTGCCGCTGATGATCGACTCCTCCAAGTGGGAGGTGATCGAGGCCGGTCTGAAGAACGTCCAGGGCAAGCCGATCGTCAACTCCATCTCCCTCAAGGAGGGCGAGGAGAAATTCCTCGAGCAGGCCCGGCTGTGCAAGAAGTACGGCGCCGCCGCGGTCGTGATGGCGTTCGACGAGGACGGACAGGCCGACAACCTCGAGCGCCGCAAGGCAATCTGCGAGCGGGCCTACCGGATCCTGGTCGACCAGGTCGGCTTCCCGCCCGAGGACATCATCTTCGACCCCAACGTCTTCGCCGTGGCCACCGGCATCGAGGAGCACGCCGGCTACGGCGTCGACTTCATCGAGGCGACCCGCTGGATCAAGCAAAACCTGCCGGGCGCGAAGGTCTCCGGCGGGATCTCGAACGTCTCGTTCAGCTTCCGCGGCAACAACGCGGTCCGCGAGGCGATCCACGCCGTGTTCCTGTACCACGCGATCGAGGCCGGGCTCGACATGGGCATCGTCAACGCCGGCGCGCTCGTCCCCTACGACACCATCGACGCCGAGCTCCGCGACGCGATCGAGGACGTGGTGCTCAACCGCACCGACGACTCGATCGCGGCCACCGAGCGCCTACTCGAGATCGCCGAGCGCTACCGCGGCACCGGCGAGAAGGCGGAGGCCGAGGCGGAGGAGTGGCGCTCCCTGCCCGTCGGCGAGCGGATCACCCACGCCCTGGTGAAGGGGCTGGACGCCCACGTCGAGGCCGACACCGAGGAGCTGCGGCAGGAGATCGCCGCGCGCGGGGGCCGGCCGATCGAGGTGATCGAGGGTCCGCTGATGGACGGCATGAACGTCGTCGGCGACCTGTTCGGCGCCGGCAAGATGTTCCTGCCGCAGGTGGTGAAGTCGGCGCGGGTGATGAAGAAGGCGGTCGCCTACCTGATCCCGTTCATCGAGCAGGAGAAGCTCGACAACCCCGAGCTGGCGACGGCCAAGGACACCAACGGCACGATCGTGCTCGCCACGGTCAAGGGCGACGTGCACGACATCGGGAAGAACATCGTCGGCGTGGTCCTCTCGTGCAACAACTACGAGGTGATCGACCTCGGCGTGATGGTCCCGGCGCAGAAGATCCTCGACACGGCGAAGGAGGTCGGGGCCGACATCATCGGACTCTCCGGCCTGATCACCCCGAGCCTCGACGAGATGGTCGGCTTCGCCACCGAGATGCAGCGCCTCGGCATGGAGATCCCGCTCCTCATCGGCGGCGCGACCACCTCTCGCGCCCACACCGCCGTCAAGGTCGACCCCAAGTACGACGGCCCCGTGGTCTGGGTCAAGGACGCCTCGCGCTCCGTGCCGACCGCGGCCGCCCTGCTCGACGACCGCCAGCGTCCAGCGCTCCTGGAGGCGACCAAGGCCGACTACGACTCGCTGCGCACCCGCCACGCCGGCAAGTCGGAGCGCAAGCTCCTGTCGTTCGAGGCGGCCACCGCCAATCGCAGCCCGATCGACTGGACCGGCTACGACGCGCCGGCGCCACGCGAGACGGGCGTGCACGTCCTCCACGACTACGACCTGGCGGAGTTGCGCGAGTACATCGACTGGCAGCCGTTCTTCAACGCCTGGGAGATGAAGGGCAAGTTCCCCGACATCCTCAACTCACCGGTCACCGGCGACGCGGCCCGCAAGCTGTTCGACGATGCCCGGGCAATGCTCGACCAGATGATCGCCGAGAAGTGGGTGACCGCCAACGGCGTCTACGGGCTGTTCCCGGCCGCGAGCACCGGCGAGGACGTCCTCGTCTACGACGACGACACGCGCGGCGACGTACGGGCGACGCTTCACCAGCTCCGCCAGCAGGGCGAGCACCGAGGCGGCATCCCCAACCGCTCGCTGGCCGACTACGTCGCGCCGGTCGAGTCGGGCGTCCGCGACCACGTCGGCGCCTTCGCGGTGACCGCGGGCATCGGTCTCGACGAGCGGGTCAAGGCCTTCCGCGACCAGCTCGACGACTACTCGGCGATCATGGTGGAGGCGCTTGCCGACCGCCTGGCCGAGGCCTTCGCCGAGCGGCTCCACCAGCGGGTCCGCACCGAGTTCTGGGGCTACTCCGACGAGCAGCTGAGCAACGACGACCTGATCGCGGAGCGCTATCGCGGCATCCGTCCGGCGCCGGGCTACCCCGCATGCCCCGACCACACCGAGAAGGAGACCATCTGGTCCCTGCTCGACGTGGAGCAGAACGCCGGGATCAAGCTCACCGAGTCGATGGCGATGTGGCCGGGCGCGGCCGTCTCCGGCATCTACTACAGCCACCCGGAGTCGCAGTACTTCGTGGTGGGCCGGCTCGGCCGCGACCAGATCGAGGACTACGCGGCTCGGAAGGGCTGGAGCGTCACCGAGACGGAGAAGTGGCTCTCGCCCAACCTCGGCTACGACCCCGACGACTGATGCGCCGGCGGCCGTCCTCTGGGACGTGGGTTGCCCACCGGTTGCACTGACGCACTTCCAGGTGTGTTGAAGAACCTTACGTTGGCGCAGATCAGAAGACCGGCGGCTCGACTGAATGCGCATCTGGCGACTTCTGGATCCGTTGCGATTCCTGGCGGATAGTCGCATGGATCGCCGCATAGAACCGGAGGCCTCGGGAGGCAGCCGAGCCGCCCGAATCAGTCGGTGCCGACGGTCATGGTCGACCTCCCATGCCGGTGCACGCGTTCGCCGACGAGACCAAGGTTCGGGGTCTGCTCGTGTTAGCGGCGATTCTCGAGCCGCGAGAGCTTGCGCGCGCGCGAACAGCGATGCGCAGCCTGCTGTTGCCCAGGCAGTCGCGACTTCACTTCGCGAAGGAACGGGATTCACGCAAAGGGCGAGTTCTGTCCACCGTGACCGCATTGCTGATCCGGGTCGATGTGTTACGACGCGAGCGCGGTGTCCGACGCGCGGGTAGCGCGTGGACGCTGCTTGGAGCAGATCGTGCATGACCTCGCACAGCTCGATGGGCACCGACTGGTGTTCGAGCAGGACGACTCGCTGGTCCGCAGCGACCAGGAGACGTTGTTCCGCGCAGTCCGTGCGGATCGTGCCGCCGGCACACTGGTCATGACAACCGTGGCCACGCTGTAGGAAGCGCGAAGCCCGGCTCAGCCACCGTCCGGAGGCCTGCCGTGTCAACGACGGTCGAAAACTTTCAGGCGCCGCCGACAAGCCTTGCCTCGAATACTGTCGGGCATCGCGCCTTCCCGACGTCCCCAGCGACAAGCATCAGTCGCATCGCGTAGCCATTCGACGACTATGTGAAGCTCAGCGGGGCTGCCATCAAGACGGATCCCTATAGCTGGAACCGCTTAGGCTAGAGACCCAATCCCTTGGGTCTCATCCAACCGGGTTACCGTGCCCCGCAGATGCATCTGGCGACGCGATGGCGCTGACCGAATCCGATGCCTAGTCGTTCCTGGCATTGGTGCCCAGCGACATCGCCATCAGGACGTCGTCGACGCGTCGGCCCTCGAGTTCGTACTCCCCGTTGCGAACACCTTCGACTTTGAACCCGCAGGATGCGTATAGGCGTCGGGCGGTCGCGTTAGTGCCCAATACGTGCAAGGTGAGGCGAGCGGCGCCCCGGCGCCGAGCTTCTTGGGTAGCCGCTAGGACTAGGTGTCGCCCGACGCCGCGGCCCTGGTGCGCTGGGTCCACTGCCAGACCCCCAATCTGCAAGACGTGGCTGTTGGCGAGCAGTGCGGTCGGCCTGCGCAGCTTGACGTAGCCGACGGCATCTCCTCCATCGACAGCGACGAGGACGTCTTGGGGTGCGTCCTTTGCGAAGAAGTTGACCTCTTCGCCCCACAGCGGCACAGGAGCCACGCTCGGTGACCAAGTCATGCGGTCTATTGCGGCGAGCCGCCGCTCGTCCTCGAGGTCAGCGGCGCGGATCTCCACGCATTTCAGCATGACCCCGAACGACGGAGTCAGGCGCTCAGTAGTCCCGCACGCCGAACCTCGTTCGGCGCCCTGCGACACCGGCCGCCGCCGATCGCCGGTCACCGCTTTGGAATCCTGTTGTCGCGCAGCGGGGAGGTCGCGTCGCTGCGCGACGTGTAGGACGGCGCCCCAGCCGCGGCGGAGCAGCCCGTCCGCTCGCTCACCCAATCGTCGCCGGATTTCCGAGTACAAGCGCCGCCGCTGCCACGGCTCCATCGCGATATGGCCCGAGAAGGTGTCGAGTAGCCCGATGTAGCCGTCAGCGTCGTAAGTGACCTCCCAGTCGAAGTGGCGCACAGAGACCGGCTCGAAGAGTCCGCTGGCCTCGATGTCCTCGCGCTGGTCGGGCAGCTCGCCCGGTCGGGGGTACGTCGCCCCCTCGGGCAGGCCTTCGCCGATTTCGTCGTAGATTTCCTGCAGGTCGGCGAAGAACCTGTCCCCGCCCTCCGGAAAGACGTGTGTGGCGGCCCAGAACGCCAGGTGGCCTCCGGGCCGCAGCAACTCCCACGTGCGCCGGTAACGAACCGCTGGATCGAGCCAGTGCCAGGCGGTGGCCGCGAACACCAGATCGAACGGTTCGTGCGCCGAGGGGTCGATGTCCTCGAACGTGCTCTGGACAACCCGGACGTCGGGGAAGCTGGCCAGGTTGCGGCGCGCTGCGGTGGTCAGCGCCGGGCCAGGCTCGACGCAAGTGATGCGAAAGCCTCGGCGAGCCAGCGGCAACGTCGCCTTGCCGGAGGCGCAACCGATCTCCAACAGCCGGTCACCCCGAACGAGCCGGGCGGCGGCGATCATCGCCTCGAACAGCTGCTCGGGGTAGTCGGGCCGGGCTTGCTGGTAGAGATCAGCAGCCGAGTCGAAGGTCATCCCCAGCCCGCGCTGATCAGTCATGCCACGATCATCCCCGCCCTCCTCGACGCTGGTCAGCGATCCCGTTGCGCCACGCTCCGCCGATCCCGTTGTGGTCAGCCCGCAGCGTCAGGGGGCGTGAGGGCGGCGAGCACGGAGGTCGCGATGAGTTCGCAGGCCTCGTCGGCTGTGTGGTCACCGCGGTACACCGCGGACGAGGTGCCGTGCAAGATGCACTGGATCATCGTGATCTGCCAGGCCAAGGGCATGTCCTGGCGGAAGCACCCGGCTCGGCGGCCTCGTTGCAGGAGAGCGCGCATGCGGGTGAGGGGCTCTTCGTGCGCTGCGTGGATCTGTGCCGGCTCGAGGCTCTTCTCGGCGGCCTGCACGAGGGCGCCGTGGCGGTGCGTGAGCCACCAGGAGGCCACCAAAAGCCGTTGCATCGCGTCGACTGGGTCCCCGGTCAGGTCGACCTTCTCCAACTCGCTCTCAGAGTGGGCCATGGCGGCGTCGACCACGTGAGCGATCAGGGTCGAGCGCGAGTCGAAGTGGCCGTAGAGCGTGACTCGGCCTACTCCTGCCTCGCGGGCGATGTCGGCGAGGCTGGCGTCTGGGTCGCGTGCCAGACAACGGGTAGCAGAGTCGAGGATCGCTGCGATGTTCATCCGCGCGTCCGCTCGCTTCGTATGCAAATCCTTATCGGTCACGGCGCCCATCGTGCCGCAGTCCATCCCCCTTCTCAAACGGCAATGTCTGAGTTACGATCGCTGATCTCAAACAATAGAGTACGAGTTACGGGGACGGCATGGACACCACGATGAGGTCGCGCGGAGCAGTTCGATCCCTCGCGCGGCACTACGTCGAGATGGTGGTGGCGATGGTGGTCGGCATGGCCACCCTCTACCCCGTGTGGGCAGCTGCGGTCGGGAGGCTGGACGCAGCTTGGCTGGTGCGCACCGAGGTCGAGGCGATTGCGATGGCCACGGCGATGGCAGTGCCTATGGCGGGGTGGATGGCCCTGCGTGGTCACGGAATCGCTGTAGTCGCGGAGATGTGTCTGGCGATGTACGCCGGTTTCATTGCGCTCTTCCCGTTTCTATGGGCAGGTTTCATCGGTCAGGCGGCCCTGCTCGGCGTCGGTCACGTGACGATGCTCCTGCTGATGGCGCTAGTCATGGTCCACCGACCCGAGGAGTACACCCATCGGCATTGACCGACTGCGCGCCACCGACACCCGCGCTCATCACCCACATCACGTACACGACTGCCGCGAAGGAAGGCACATGCAGCAACCTCTCACCGCTGAGGACCAAGGTCCCGCGGAACCTGTCGGCCGCGGACGCTCGTTTCTAGCCTGGTGGCCGATCGCCACCGGTCTCGTCGTGGGCGTGTTCTCGGTCGCCACCGACGATCCGGGCAGCATCGACGGGGTCCTCCTCACCTTGTTGATCCCGACCTGTGCCTATGCGCTGATCGCACTGGGTGGGAACAGTTCGTGGACCTGGCCCCTCACTGGGCTGGTCGTGGTGACCTATCTCGCGGGAGAAGCGCTCTCCCTTCCGGGTGCCGTCATCCTGCTCGGGATCACCGTCGCCACCGTGGTGGGTGGCACCGCGGCCGGACGATGGCGCCCGCCGCCAGCCGAGATGCGTTGGCAGCCCTGGGGCGCGCTGGTCTTCCTTACGGGTGTCATCACGGCGATGCTGCTCGACGTGACGGCCGCGAAGGTCGTCCTCGCTGTGGGCCTGCTGCTCCACGGTGCCTGGGACATCGTCCACTGGCGACGCCGCGCGGTGGTCTCCCGCTCGCTCGCGGAATGGTGCGCCGCGCTCGACATCTCCCTGGGGGTCGGGGTGCTGGCACTCGTGGTCTTCACATGAGAGCGCTCGACCTGCCTGTCAGGACCGAGCGTTTGGTGCTGCGGGCACACCGCACGGACGATCTGCCGGCGCTGATGTCCTACTACTCCGACCCGGAGGTGACCCGGTATCTGCCCTGGGCGCCCTGGACACGACAGGACGCTGAGCTGGCGTTGGCCAAGCGGATCTCCCGCGTCGCGATCGACACACCGGACTCGGCGCTGGGCCTGGTGGTCGATCGGGATGACCAGGTGATCGGCGACGTGGTGCTGTGGCCGGCCGATGACACGCTGCTCCTGGGCGAGCTCGGGTGGGCGTTGCACCCCTCCGCCCGCGGTTGTGGGTACGCCCGGGAGGCGGTGTCTGCGCTGATAAGTCTGGCCTTCGGGCACTACGGGATGCATCGGGTCCGCGCGTGTCTCGATCCTCGCAATGTCGCCTCGGCCGCGCTGTGCCGCTCGCTCGGCATGAAGCTGGAAGGGCATCTGCGCGAGGACCGCCGGTACAAGGACGAGTGGGTCGACAGCCTCGTGTTCGGTCTGCTGAGCCACGAGTGGCAGTACACGGACGAGATCACCGAGCCGATTGAGCCAGGAGGGTGATCCGGGGACGGGTACCGGCTGCTCCGGCCACATTTGCGATGGCGGCTGTCGCCTGGGCAGCGACCGGGTCCTGGATGGCGCCCGCAGCGGCGGCGATCACGCTGGCCGCGGTTGGGGTACTGGTCGAGCGGGCCAGCCTCCGAGGAGTCCGGGACATCACTTTCGCGCGCCATGATGCCGCGCAACGCGGGCGAGCAGGTTCGCTGGTCGGGGAGCAGATGACGACCCCGGTGTGCCTGGGCATCGGATCCTGCGCGATCCTGGCGCGGATGCAGTACGACGGCGCCGCCGTCGAGGTGACCGCCTTCGCCACCGGGTCGGCCATCGGAGTCGGCCTCTGCGTCTTTCTCGACGCTGTCCCGCGCTCCTTCGCGCTGTCGGCGCGGCACCGAGGCGATGCGACAGCCGTCGACATTGCAGCGATCACAGCCCTGACTGCGGCAACGGCACTGGCCGCAGCGTGGACCGGAAGATGGCAGCCGGTCGCGTCCACTCTAGGCCTGGCCCTTCTACTCGGTGTCCATGCGGGTTCACGGCGCACCGCCGCAACGCTGCCGAGCCCGAGCGCGTAGTAAGTCAACGAGCCGACCAAACAGTTCACGTCTTGCCCGCCCGGGCGAACTTCTTGCAGACCCGAAATGGAGTACAGCATGCGCACACTGATCGCGATCGAGTTCCTCTCCGTCGATGGAGTGATGCAGGGGCTCGGATCGCCCGAGGAGGACCGCGAGGGCGGTTTCAAGCACGGAGGCTGGGGAGCACCGTTCGCAGAGGCCATCCACGCCTCCAGCGGGTCCAGCGCCCTGGGTGGCACTACCGCATACCTCTTCGGCCGCAAGACCTACGAAAAGATGGCGACCTACTGGCCGTACCAGCCCAGCTCCAATCCCATCGCAGCGCACATGAACACGACGCCCAAGCACGTCGTGAGCAACACGCTGACGACGGTGACCTGGGAGAACACAAACTTGCTCGCCGGCGAGGCCCGCGACGCCGTCTCCGAGCTGAAGCACAGCGGCGACGGCAGCATCGCGATCCTCGGCAGCGGCGTACTCGTCCGCGACGCCAGTAGACGACCGACTGGACCCGGACCAACTGGCGCACATCGCGGCCACCGTCAGTGAGCAAGCGGGGTTCGTTCGCGGCCTCTGGGGACAGGCCCCGGATGACGTCACCGCCGCCCACGCGATCATCGTCCTCGACGAGGAGAAAAGTGCTCATGCGATGGCCAGAGATGTTCAATCGTCGATACCAGCCGCATCCCTTCGCGTCATCAGAATCCTGGCTGAGGCTTAGGCGGCTTGCTCGACTTCGCCGCCTATCCCCGAATGGCGAACCCACAACGGTGAAGGACGCAGGCCGGCACACACGCCGCTACTCATGCGTCCCGGATGCCCCGCCCGGAGAGGTTCTCGGTGACGGCTGCCCATTCGGGGCGCGGCACGCTCCCCAACGCACTCTCCGAACCTGAGTGCGCCTGTCGCGCGTCAGACTTCGTGGCAGAGGAGTTAGTTGATCCTCTGAGCATGGAAGCGAGACAAGAGCACGTGCTTCCGCCCACGTCGTGATCGGGGCAGCGATCGTGTGGTTGCTCATGCACCTGAGGTGCGAGCGCCGTACCACGTGAAGGGCCCCAACCGACCCAGATGTCAGTCGTTCACCGGGATGCCCGCCAATGGGGCCAGGCGCGCACCTAGGGTGCATAGTCGCATCGATAGTCGCATGGAGCTTGTTGGAGGGCATTCTGAACACCGCGTCTTCTCGTGAACCTGCAGGTCAGCACGAGGAAGTTGGTCAGAGGCTGCCCGCTGCCGTCCTCTGGGACATGGACGGCACCCTCGTCGACACCGAGCCCTACTGGATGGCGACCGAGACGGCGATCGCGGAGGCGCACGGGGGGACGTGGACCCACGAGGACGCGATGGCACTGGTCGGCAACGACCTGATCGTGTCGGGGCAGTACATGAAGGAGAGGCTCGACCTTCCCCAGTCGCCGGAGGAGGTCGTGGAGATGCTGCTCGACGGTGTGGTGGAGCAGGTCCGCCACGCCGTGCCCTGGTGCGCCGGAGCGCGGGAGCTGTTGCTGCACCTGCGCGAGGCGGACGTCCCGTGCGGCCTGGTGACGATGTCCTACGAGCGGTTCGTGGCGCCGATCCTCGAGCACCTCCCGCCGGAGACGTTCCGGGTGATCGTCACGGGCGACCAGGTGACGAGCGGCAAGCCGCACCCCGAGGCGTACCTCACGGCCGCTGCGGCGCTCGGCTTCGACCCCGCCGAGTGCGTCGCGATCGAGGACTCGCCGACCGGCGCCACCTCGGCCGAGGCGGCCGGCTGCCGGGTGCTGGTCGTGCCCAACCACGTGCCGGTGCCGCCCGGGCCGCGTCGGGTGTTTCGCGAGTCCCTGGTCGACGTGTCAGTCGGCGAGCTCGGCGACCTGCTCTGACGGGTCCTCCGCCGCCGCTGCGGCGGGGTACGGCGGGGGAGTGCCGCCGTAGGCGGGACACAGCGCCTGGTGGGCGCACCAGCCGCACAGGGCGCCGGGGCGCGGCTGGAACTCCTGACGCTCGGTGGCCAGCCGGATGGCCTGCCACACGGCCTCCACCTTGCGCTCGGTGGCGAGCAGGTCGGCCTCGTCGGGCTCGTAGCTGAGCACCTCGCCGTTGCCGAGGTAGACCAGCTGCAGGACGCGGGGGACGACGCCGCGGGTGCGCCAGATCACCAGCGCGTAGAACCGCAGCTGGAACAGCGCCTTGGCCTCGAACCTCTCCGCGGGCGACGGGGCGGTCTTGTAGTCCACGACCCGGATCGCTCCGTCGGGCGCGACGTCGACCCGGTCGACCACGCCGCGCAGCAGCAGCCTGGACTCGGTGAGGGTCTCGACGTAGAGCTCGCGCTCCGCCGGCTCGAGCCGCCGCGGGTCCTCGAGCGTGAAGTAGCGGGCGAGCGTCTCGCGACAGCTCAGCAACCAGGCCGCGATCTCCGCGCCGTCCTCGGGGAACATGCCGGCGAGCGCCGGCTCCTGCTCCTTCAGCTCCTCCCAGGCCGGTTCGACCATGGTCGCGGCCGTCGCGGGCGTGCGGTCGCCGGCGGGCAGGTCGAAGAGCTGCTCGAGGACCCGGTGCACGAGGGTGCCGCGCGCGGCGGCGGGGGAGGGCGGCTCGGGCAGCCGGTCGATGCTCCGGAACCGGTAGAGCAGCGGACAGGCCAGGAAGTCGCCGACTCTCGACGGGCTCAGCGCTCCGACCACCTCGACGCCGTCGACGACGCGGCCCCGCGTCTCCGCGGGATCGGCCGGCTGGACCCCTGCCGGCGCTGTCGTCGAGGTCGTCATGCCACGACCCTAGGTCAGGCCGCCGACACAGCCGGTGGGGGACGCCCCGATAGCCTCGACGCGTGTCCGGTCCAACACCCCAGCGCGCACCCCGCGAGCAGGTGCCGCGCGGGATGATCCGGATCGGCCGGATCGCGGGCACCGATGTGCTCGTGTCGAGCTCCTGGTTCCTGGTCGCCGCGCTCATCGCGTTCCTGATGGGTCCTCGGGTCGACCAGGTCCAACCCGGCCTCGGCGGCTGGCGGTACGTCGTCGGGCTGGCCTTCGCCGTCGCTCTCTACCTGGCGGTGCTGCTCCACGAGGCGTCCCATGCCGTGATGGCGAAGCGCTACGGCTTCCGGGTGCACTCCATCACGCTGCACTTCCTCGGCGGCGCGACCGCGATCGAGGGGGAGGCCCGGCGTCCCCGCCAGGAGTTCTGGATCGCCGTGGTCGGGCCGATCACCTCGATCGGAGTGGGCGTGGCCGCCCTCGGCCTGCTGTTCGTGACGCCGGACGGGTTGCTCCAGCTGGTGGTGGAGGGTCTCGCCGGCGCCAACATCGTGATCGGCGTGCTCAACCTGGTGCCGGGCCTGCCACTCGACGGCGGACGCGTCCTGAAGGCCGGCGTCTGGGCGGCGACCGGCAGGGTCCACACCGCGACCGTGGTGGCGGCGTGGGGCGGTCGGGTGACCGCGGCCCTCGTGGTGGTGTGGGCCCTGCTGAGCGCCGCGGCCGGCGGCCTCGCCAGCCCGCTCCTGCTCGCGGTGGTGGCGATCTTCCTGTGGACCGGTGCGTCGAGCGCGCTGCAGGCGGCACAGGTCACCCACCGGCTCGCCGGGGTGGTCGCGCGCGACCTCGCGCGTCGTACCCTCGCCGTGCCCGACGACCTGCCCCTGGCCGAGGCGGTGCGACGCGCCCAGGACGCCCAGGCCGGGAGCATCGTCACCGTCACCTCCGCCGGCCGGCCGGTCGGCGTGGTGGACGAGCAGGCGGTCCGGGCGATGCCCGACGACCGGAAGCCGTGGGTGGCCGTCTCCACGGTGGCGCGCAACCTCGACGACGGCCTCACGCTGCCCGCCGCGATCACCGGCAGCGACCTGCTCGAGGTCCTCCGGCGCGTGCCCGCGTCCGAGTACGTGCTCGTCGACGACGACGGCAGCGTGTACGGCGTGCTCGCGACGGCCGACGTCGTGAAGGCGGTCCGGCAGGGCGGCTGAGGGCCGCGGCCGATAGATTCCTCCGGTGACCGACTCGACCCCCGATGTGCCCCGGGACGCCTGGTCGGGCGTCCACCGGGGTCCGCTGCGTGCCGGTGAGTGGGTGCGGCTCGTCGACGGCAAGGGCCGCCGCCACAACTTCGCGCTCGAGGCCGGCAAGCGCTTCTTCTCCAACAAGGGCCACCTCGACCACGACGAGCTGATCGGCCGTGAGGAGGGCTTCACCGTCACGTCCTCGGCCGGTGGGGAGTACCTCGTGTTCCGGCCGCTGCTCTCGGAGTACGTCGTGTCCATGCCCCGGGGCGCCGCCGTGGTCTATCCCAAGGACTCCGCCCAGATCGTGGCGATGGCCGACATCTTCCCCGGCGCCCACGTCGTCGAGGCGGGCGTCGGCTCCGGCGCCCTGACGTGCTCGCTGCTGCGTGCGGTGGGCCCGCACGGCCGGGTGTCTAGCTTCGAGCGGCGTGAGGAGTTCGCCGACGTCGCCCGGCGCAACGTCACCCAGTTCTTCGGCGGCGACCACCCTGCGTGGCGGCTGACCCTGGGCGACCTCGCCGAGGAGCTCCCCGCGTCGGGCGAGCGCTGCGACCGCATCATCCTCGACATGCTGGCGCCGTGGGACTGCCTGGACGCGGTGGCCGGGTCGCTGCTGCCCGGCGGCATCGTCTGCGCCTACGTCGCCACGACGACCCAGCTCTCCCGGTTCGTGGAGGCGGTGCGGGTCCACGGCGGGTTCACCGAGCCCGCAGCGTGGGAGTCGCTCGTCCGCGACTGGCACGTGGAGGGCCTGGCCGTCCGACCCGGGCACAAGATGATCGGCCACACCGCGTTCCTCGTCACCGCCCGCCGGATGGCGCCGGGGGAGCGGGCGCCGCTGAAGAAGCGCCGGCCGGCACCCGGTGCCTACGGCCCCGACTACGCCGGCCCGCGGCCGCCCGGTGTGCCGGAGACCCCCGCCGACGACTGACCGGCGGCTGGCCGACCACTGGCCGACGACTGGCCGGCGACACGGCGGACACGGCGGCGAAACCGAAACGTTGCCTGCCCCGCGCGGCGATCCCCTTTGCCTCCACACCCTGCCGAGTAGTGTCGGTCTCCGAGGAGGTGGTTGCCGATGACGAGCATGGGTGAAGGCACTGCTGGAGGTCACCGGTCCCCGAGCCGCGAGGAGCTCGAGGAGCAGGTCCGTTACCTCGAGGGCGAGGTCCACGACCTGCGCCGCCGGCTGATCGACGCGCCCGGAGGCGGTTCGCGCGCGCTGGAGGTCCGGCTCGCGGACGCGCAGCGCTCGCTGGCGGCCGTCACGGCGCAGAACGAGCGGCTCGCCGGCACCCTCCGCGAGGCCCGCGACCAGATCATGAAGCTGAAGGAGGAGGTCGACCGGCTGGCCCAGCCGCCCGCCGGGTTCGGCACCTTCCTGCAGCGCAACGACGACGACTCGGTCGACGTGTTCACCGGCGGGCGCAAGCTCCGCGTCAGCGTGAGCCCCGCCGTGGACGTCGAGTCGCTGCGGCGTGGCCAGGAGGTCATGCTCAACGAGGCGCTCAACGTCGTCGCCGCGCTCGACTACGAGACGGTGGGCGAGGTGGTGATGTTCAAGGAGGTCCTCGCCGACGGCGACCGGGCCCTGGTCATCGCCAACGCCGACGAGGAGAAGGTGGTGCGCCTCGCCGAGCCGCTGCGCGGCCAGACGCTGCGCGCCGGAGACTCCCTGCTGCTCGACTCCCGGGCGGGCTACGTCTACGAGCGGGTGCCGAAGTCGGAGGTCGAGGAGCTGGTCCTCGAGGAGGTCCCCGACATCACCTACGAGACCATCGGCGGTCTGGGCAACCAGATCGAGATGATCCAGGACGCCGTCGAGCTCCCCTACCTCTATCCCGAGCTCTTCGCCGAGCACGAGCTCAAGCCGCCCAAGGGCATTCTGCTCTACGGGCCTCCCGGCTGCGGCAAGACGCTGATCGCCAAGGCGGTGGCCAACTCGCTCGCCAAGAAGGTCGCCGCGCGGACGGGCGCCGAGGGGAAGTCGTACTTCCTCAACATCAAGGGCCCCGAGCTGCTCAACAAGTACGTCGGCGAGACCGAGCGGCACATCCGGCTCGTCTTCCAGCGGGCTCGTGAGAAGGCCAGCACCGGCACGCCCGTGATCGTGTTCTTCGACGAGATGGACTCGCTGTTCCGCACCCGCGGCTCCGGCGTGTCCTCCGACGTCGAGAACACCATCGTCCCGCAGCTGCTGAGCGAGATCGACGGCGTCGAGCTCCTCGAGAACGTCCTGGTGATCGGGGCGTCCAACCGCGAGGACATGATCGACCCGGCCATCCTGCGCCCCGGCCGGCTCGACGTGAAGATCAAGATCGAGCGGCCCGACGCCGAGTCCGCGCGCGACATCTTCAGCAAGTACCTCACCCCGACGCTGCCGCTGCACGCCGACGACCTGGCGGAGTTCGGCGGCGACCGGGCGGCGACGGTCCAGGGCATGATCCGCGCCACGGTCGAGCGGATGTACGCCGAGACGGAGGAGAACCGCTTCCTCGAGGTCACCTACGCCAACGGCGACAAGGAGGTCCTCTACTTCAAGGACTTCAACTCCGGCGCGATGATCCAGAACATCGTCGACCGCGCCAAGAAGATGGCCATCAAGGACTTCCTCGAGCACGAGCAGAAGGGCCTCCGGGTCTCCCACCTGCTCCAGGCCTGCGTCGACGAGTTCAAGGAGAACGAGGACCTCCCCAACACCACCAACCCCGACGACTGGGCGCGGATCTCCGGCAAGAAGGGCGAGCGGATCGTCTTCATCCGCACGCTGATCACCGGCAAGCAGGGGACCGAGCCCGGCCGCTCGATCGACACGGTGTCCGACACCGGCCAGTACCTCTAGGCACTTGGCCCGAGGAGCGCTGCTGCTCGGGCTGGCGGTCCTGCTCTCGGCCTGCGGTGACGGATCGGCGGAGAGCGGCGGCGGCCGGCTCGACGTCCGCCCGGTCTCGGAGTGCCCGCGCGGCTTCGACGGGACGTTCGAGCTCGTCGGCACCTTCCCGGTGCAGGTGCCGGGCGTCCCGTTCGCGATCACCGGCGACCGGGTGGCCCTCGCCGAGCCCGCCGGCCCGGCGTCGTACGACGTCCGGCTGGTGGGGCTGGCAGGCGCCTCCAACCCCAACCTGGACGCGCTCCTCCTCGACGACGTGAACGCGCTGCCCGTCTCCGGAGAGGCGGCTGACGACCACGCGCCGCTGCAGCTGGCGGCGGCCGCCGACGGCGTGGTCACCGCGCACGGCGACGGCGGCGACGTGGTGGTCACCCGCTTCGACCGGGCGGGCCACGAGGTCTGGCGGACCGTGATCCCGACGGGCGACTACGCCGGCGAGGTCTACGACCTGGCCGTGGTGGACGACCGCGTGCACCTGCGATCGGCGGACGTCGCGACGTATCCCGGCAGGTACGGCGTCCGCGAGCTCGGCTACTCGTCCGGCGAGCTGCGGGGCGACCTGGTGGAGGCCGCCGACCTGGCGACCCTGGACCGGCGGCTGGACCTGCTGCCCGAGCAACCCGCCTACGCCGACTTCGGCGTGCCGGGCGGGCCGGCGGTCGCCGTACCCGCCGAGCTCGAGGGTCTTCGGGTCAACGACACCACGGAGCCACCGGAGGGCCTGGTGCGGTGCGGCACCGTCGACTACTGGGTCCGCGGCGTCGACCTCTGGGTGCTGCCGGGCGACGGGGCGGTCGACGGGGCCGTCGACCCGGGGTCGCTGGGCGACCCGGTGCGGGTCGACACCGTCGCCGAGGTGACGCGGCACGCGCGGAAGGGCGACGGCGCCGTCATGGGCGTCACGCCGGACGCCGTGTGGGTGGGGTGGGGCGATGCCTCGACCGGCGCCGGCGCGATGTTCGCGCTTCGGCCCTGAGGTCCCGCACCTGCCACGGCGGCCCTGCCAGGATGGACGCTCGACCGTCAACCGACACAGGAGATCACCGTGAAGAAGATGCTCGTCATCGCCCTCGTCGCCGCCGGCCTCGGTGCCGTCGCCCTCAAGGCGAGCAAGGGCCGCTGATCCCGGCCGCGGGTCGTGACGCCGGCGTCGAGCGGGCACCGGGTCACGACCCGCGCAGGTACCACCCGCGCGCCACGTGGAAGGCGCCGTAGCACGCGAGTCCCGCCGCGACGACCAGCATCACCCACGGGCCGTAGGGCTCGTCGCGGAACCGCACGATCGCCTGGTCGAGCCCGCCCGACTTGTCCGGGTCGTGCGTGATCCCCGCCCAGGCGAAGAGACCGCCGATCACCAGGAACGCCACGCACCGGCTGAGGTACCCGGCACGCGCCAGCCCGGCGATGACCGTACCGATCCGGCCCGTCTTGCCCTCCACCTCGAGGTCCTTGCGCCACCCGTCCGTGACGGCGCGGTGCCCGCTGGCGATGCCGAAGCCCATCACGCCGAGGCCGACCGCGATCACGAGCGCCGGGCCGAAGGGCAGGTCCATCAACGTCCGTCCCGCGCTGGCACCGCCACTGCCACCGCCACTGGAGTCACCGGTGGCGGTGCGCACCGCGAGCACGGCCAGCGCGCAGAAGACCACGCTGCGACCGGCGGAGGCCGCCCGGCCGGCCCAGCGGCGCAGGCCCTCCTGGGACCGGTGGCCGCCGACGGCCTGGCAGGCCTCCCAGACGGCGAGCCCGGCGAATCCGACGGCGGCGAGCCACAGCAGGAAGGTGCCGAGCGGCTTCTGGGCCAGCTCCTGCAGGGCACCCTCACCCGAGGCCGAGCCGGCCGGGTCGCCGAGCGCCAGCTGTCCGGCGAGCCACGCAACGACCAGGTAGACCACGCCGTAGGCCGCCATGCCCGCCCGCGCCGGCCAGTCGAGGGCGGGATGGTCGCGGGCCTCCCGAGCAGTCGCCTGTGCCGAGTCGCCCGTGGATGCGTCCTGCGTGGTCATGGTCCCCCCTCCTGGAAGCCCAATACCCCGCCGCTGACGCGGCATCCGGACGGGCGCGGTCCCACGCCGTAGGGTGGAGGCATGAGCGTGCGCCGGGTGATGGGCACCGAGGTCGAGTACGGCATCTCGGTGCAGGGTCAGCCGACCGCGAACCCGATGGTGGCCTCCTCGCAGGTGGTCAACGCCTATGCGTCGGCGACCGTCCGTGCCCGGCGGGCCCGCTGGGACTTCGAGGAGGAGTCGCCCCTGCGCGACGCGCGCGGCTTCGACATGTCGCGGCAGATCGCCGACCCCAGCCAGCTCACCGACGAGGACCTCGGCCTGGCGAACGTGATCCTCACCAACGGGGCCCGGCTCTACGTCGACCACGCCCATCCGGAGTACTCCACACCGGAGGTGGTCACGCCGCTCGACGTCGTGCGGTGGGACAAGGCCGGCGAGCTTGTCATGCTGGACGCCTCCCGCCTGGCCCAGCAGCTGCCGGGCAACCCGTCGATCGTGCTGTACAAGAACAACACCGACAACAAGGGCGCGTCGTACGGCGCCCACGAGAACTACCTGATGCGGCGGTCCACGCCGTTCGCCGACATCGTCCGCCACCTCACCCCGTTCTTCGTGAGCCGGCAGGTGTTCGCCGGCGCCGGGCGCGTCGGCCGGGGCCAGGACGGCCGCGACAAGGGCTTCCAGATCAGCCAGCGGGCCGACTTCTTCGAGGTGGAGGTCGGGCTCGAGACCACCCTCAAGCGGCCGATCATCAACACCCGCGACGAGCCGCACGCCGACCCCGAGAAGTACCGGCGCCTGCACGTCATCATCGGCGACGCCAACCTGGCCGAGGTGGCGACGTACCTCAAGGTCGGCACGACCTCGCTGGTGCTGGCGATGATCGAGGACCGGTTCCTCACCCGCGACCTCACCGTCGACACGCCGGTCGCCGCGCTCCGGGCCGTGTCGCACGACCCCACCCTGCAGCAGACGGTCACCCTGGCCGACGGCCGCAGGCTGACCGGGGTGCAGCTCCAGCTGGAGTACCTCGACCTCGCCAAGAAGTACGTCGAGGACCGCTTCGGGTCCGACGCCGATCCCCAGACCGTCGACGTGCTGGCCCGCTGGGAGGACGTGCTCACCCGGCTCGAGGCGGACCCGATGTCGCTGGCCGACCAGCTCGACTGGGTGGCCAAGCTGCGCCTGCTCGAGCAGTACCGCAGCCGCGACGGCCTGGCCTGGGACGACGCCAAGCTGCAGCTGATCGACTACCAGTACTCCGACATCCGGCCGGAGAAGGGCCTCTACCACCGGCTCGTGCGGGCCGGGCGCATCCAGCGCCTGCTCGGCGACGACGAGGTCGAGGCCGCGATGACGAACCCGCCGGCGGAGACCCGGGCCTACTTCCGCGGGCGCTGCCTGGAGAAGTACGCCGCCGACGTGGCCGCCGCCTCGTGGGACTCCGTCATCTTCGACCTGCCCGGCCGCGAGTCGCTCCAGCGGGTGCCCACCATCGACCCGCTGCGGGGGAGCAGGGCCCATGTCGGCGAGCTGATCGACGGGTGCGACACCGCCGAGGCATTGGTCCGCGCCCTCAGCCGGTGAGTGGCTAGGCTCTGGGCATGGCCCAGGAGCAGAAGCAGCCGCGCAAGTCCGGGGAGGCCGAGGAGACCACCGAGGTCGCTCCGGAGTCCGACGTCGCCGAGCGGAAGGAAGCGCTCGACGACGACGTCGACGCCATCCTCGACGAGATCGACGACGTCCTCGAGTCCAACGCCGAGGACTTCGTGAAGTCGTTCATCCAGAAGGGCGGCGAGTGACCGACGCGCGCATCCCGGCCGCCTTCCTGCGCCCGGGCACATCGTCCTTCAGCGACTTCATCGCCGAGAACGCCCCCGACCTGCTGCCGGCGCGCCGCTCGCTCCCGGCGGGCAGCGCGGCCGAGCTGGCCCCGCACGGCACGACGATCGTGGCCGCCACGTTCCCCGGCGGCCTGGTGATGGCCGGCGACCGCCGCGCCACCATGGGCAACGTCATCGCCCAGCGCGACATCGAGAAGGTGTTCCCGGCCGACGAGTACTCCGTGGTGGGCATCGCCGGCACAGCAGGCCTGGCGGTCGAGATGGTCCGCCTGTTCCAGGTCGAGCTCGAGCACTACGAGAAGATCGAGGGCTCGATCCTCTCCCTCGACGGCAAGGCCAACCGGCTCTCGGCGCTGATTAGGGCCAACCTCGGCATGGCCATGCAGGGTCTCGCCGTGGTCCCCATGTTCGCCGGGTACGACCTCGAGCGCGGCGTCGGCAGGATCTTCGGCTACGACGTCACCGGCGGCCGCCACGAGGAGAGCTCGTTCTTCACCGTCGGCTCGGGCTCCCTCTTCGCCCGCGGCGCGCTGAAGAAGCTCTACCGCGAGGACCTCTCCCAGGACGACGCCGTGCGCGTCTGCCTCCAGGCGCTGTACGACGCCGCCGACGACGACTCGGCCACCGGCGGCCCCGACCTGACCCGCCGGATCTTCCCGGTGGTGTGGGTGGTGACTGCCGACGGCGCCGTACGCCTCGACGAGCAGACGATCGGCGGGCTCGCCGAGCGGCTGGTCGGCCACCGGATGGTGCGACCCGACGGACCGCTGGCCGAGCTGCCCGGCAACGACGCGGGAGAGGAGGCCTGACATGAGCATGCCGTTCTACGTCTCGCCCGAGCAGCTGATGAAGGACCGGGCCGACTTCGCCCGCAAGGGCATCGCCCGCGGACGGTCCCTCGCCGCAGTTCAGTACGCCGACGGCGTGCTCCTCGTGACCGAGAACCCCTCCCAGGCGCTGCACAAGGTCTCCGAGCTCTACGACCGCCTCGCGTTCGCCGCCGTGGGTCGCTACAACGAGTTCGAGAACCTGCGCATCGCGGGAGTGCGGCTCGCCGACATGCGTGGCTACTCCTACGACCGGCGCGACGTCACCGGACGAGGGCTTGCCAACGCCTACGCCCAGACGCTCGGCACCATCTTCTCCTCCGGTGGTGAGAAGCCCTACGAGGTCGAGATCTTCGTCGCGGAGATCGGCGACCGTCCCGAGGACGACCAGATCTACCGCCTCACCTACGAGGGCCGGGTCGCCGACGAGCACGGCTACGCCGTGATGGGCGGTGACGCCGACACCGTGGCCGCCTACCTCAAGGAGCACTACACCGCCGGCGCATCGCTGGACGAGGCGCTGCGGGTGGCCGTGGCGGCCCTCGGGCACACGACCAACGAGCGCGGTCAGGCCGAGGACCGGGTGATCCCGGTCGAGGACCTCGAGGTCGCCGTGCTCGACCGGACGCGGGTCCAGCCACGCAAGTTCCGCCGGATCATCGGGCCGCGCCTCGACGAGCTCCTGGGGGAGCGGGGGCCGGCCGAGCACGCGCCCAACGGCGAGGCAGCCCCGGCGGAGAACTCGACGTCGCCCGGCGCCCCGCCGCGGGCGTCCGGCAGCGACCAGCAGGGCGGCGGCCAGCAGGGCGGAGGGCCCGACGGCCAGCCGGGTGGCGAGCCACCGGTCGCACCACCGGTCTCGTAGACAGGCCCCCAAGAGGGCCCACCGAGTCCGGCCACAGCCGAGGTCGCGCGCCCGGGTTGTGTCGGTCCCGGCTGGTTCCATGGGTGTCATGGATCTCGGGAAGGACAGCTCGGCGGACGGGCAGCTCGACGGCTGCTCGACCGCGGAGCTGCTCGCCCACGCGGCCAGTGAGGTCCGGGCCCGACGCGCCTCCCTGATCCGGGAGTGGCAGGTGATCACCGCCTGGGCCGACCAGAACGTCGTGGACTGCGAGGAGGGCGCCGCGACGCTGGTCGAGGGTTATGTGGACACCGGGATCCCGATCGCCGGTCCGGGTGCGCCGTTGGTGTCGGAGTTCGCGTTGATGGAGCTGATCGCGACGTTGGAACGCACTCCCGACGGTGGCCGGGCGTATGTCGGTCGGGTGATCGGGTGTGCGTGGCGGCTCAAGCGCATCTACGCCGCGGTGCTGGCCGGGCGGTGTGCGCCGTGGAAGGCCGAGCGGGTCGCCGACCTCACCCACGACCTCAGCCTCGAGGCCGCTGCGCACGTCGACCGGAAGCTCGCCCCACACATCCGGTCCTGTTCCTGGCGGGAGGTCGAGCACCACATCGACGAAGCCATGACCCTCTACGACCCCGAGGCGGCTGAGGCCCGGCGTGAGGCGTCGTCGGACTCCCGGCGGTTCGACGTCCACCTCGACGACGTCACCGACGGCGTCGTGCAGGTCGACGGGGTCCTGGACG